>CAYWNG010000614.1:0-4145 GCA_964458685.1 uncultured Pirellulaceae bacterium | reverse complement strand
CACCAAGGAAGTCCGAAAGGATTCGCCCTTGAGCTCTTAACAGCAAGCGGTCGCGAAGGAAGTCGAAGCCGAACTCTTTAGCTGTACCATAAGTGACGTCTGCCGCGTATGCCTTGCGACGATCATCTTGGCTGCTATCCGTAAGCACGATACCCACGGATACGCCCAGCATCTTGTAAAGCGGTTCCATCCACTTTGCATCCCGTTCGGCCAAGTAGTCGTTGACCGTCGCCAAGTGAGCGCCTTTACCTAGCAACGCATGCAGGTAAAGCGGAAGCGTCGCGGTAAGCGTCTTACCTTCTCCAGTTTGCATCTCTGCAATACAGCCATCGTACAGCGCAGCTCCACCGACGATTTGTACGTCAAAGTGGCGCATGCCCATTGTGCGTCGCCCGGCTTCTCGAGTCAGTGCAAAAGCCTCGGGAAGCAGCTTGATCAATGGCACGCCGCTCATCGCTCGATAACGCAGCGCCAGACTCTCCTTGCGTAGCTGTTGATCGGACAGCGTCCGCATGTGAGGTTCAAGCTTGGTGACTTCAACCAGAGCATTCAACCATCGCCGAATTCGAATCGTGGACATGCCGGGCATTCTTAGCCCAGCCGAGATCTTAGGTTTTGAGGGCAGGTGACCAGCGTTCTGCGGAATGGGATCATCCATCTTGGCCCGCGGTGGCCCGAGCTGTGGAACGTCGGGCTCGACTGTGTTACCAGCTAATTCAGTGGAATCGTTTACTGTTGGGAGGTTGGAAGACATTGTTCCGCCAATTTCCTAGCCGTTTTTCAGACATTCATTGTTGAGACGTTCTTGATTCAGGCATCCCTGTGCATCTGCAACTGATCATCTTAGCCAATGCAAGCACAATTCCCATGCTAACTGTAGGCGATCAACCCACAAAAAGCCAATGAAACCGCCAGTCTGTGAAGAGAGGAGGTTTGGGTCGACTATGCCGGAATTGCTTTTTTTTCTCCGCGTAACGTCCTTATCGGCCGATCTACCTACAACGACCCTAACGCTTGATCTGTCTAGCGAGAACCTAACTATGAAAATGAAAAAACTACTTGCAACACTTCTAGCGCTTGGCTTGTCTATCCAGCAAGCCCCCGCGCAAACTGGATCTCACTTCTCCAACGCCTCAGCTACTCGAACCCTTAGCGATGCTGGTGAAACCAGCAGCTATGTGTCGACACCGGCTGGACGTGCTGTAGATATGAGCGTCCTAGCCCCAACCTCCTACAGCTACGGCGGAGGAGTAGAACCCTCGGCTTACATGCAAAACTCCTACAGCGGTGACATGAGCGGCTACGGCAGCTATGTTAGCCAAGAAGAGAGCACTCCATCTGGATGGTTCAGCACAGAAAACCTGCTGAGCTTCGCCGCCAAGCGAACCTCTCCAGTCCTGGTAACCACATCGGGAGCCAACGTGCTGCCACTGCAAGGTGCCGCTGGTGTTACTGATGCCTTCGGTGGAACCATTAGCCCAGACATGATCTTGGGCTACCGGATGTCAGCCGGTCGGTACTTCGGCGCTCAAGAAAAGGTCGGTATGGGCATTCGGGGATACGGAATTTTCGATTCCTCCGAGGTTTTTGCTCAGTCGTCCGCAGGTGGGTCCTCGATTGGAGTTCCCTTCCTGAACCTCAACGCTGTTCCTGGACAACAAACTGTACCCGGCTTAACCGGTGCGGCGGATGACGCATACATCGTTGCCGGTAACACTCCTGCAGCGCAGCCGATTTCGACCGGTTCAGTACGAGCGGCCGACCAACTCAAGATGATTGGCACGGATATCTCCGGCTACATCCTGATTGCTCGATCGGGCTCCTTCCGTACTGACTTGGTGTCTGGTTACACCTACAACCAGTTGCGAAATCGTACCTCGTTGTACACCACTTCGGTCAACCAACTGACTGGTGACGGTATCGCCAACGGTACAGTATTGACAACCTACGACAACTTCCAAGTCGAAAACCGCTTTAACGGAGCTCACTTGGGTGTACTGAGCAGTGTTGTTCGAAACCGAGCAAGCTTCTCCACGCTGGCTAAGATTGCTTTCGGTAGCATGCGAAGTCGAGTCCACGTCAACGGTTCGAGCACTATCGCTGGTGTTGCTGATACACAAGGTATCTTCGCGTTGGCTGACAACATCGGCGTATCCACCAGCGAGCACTTTGCCTTCCTTCCAGAATTGGGAATGAAGCTAGGTTATGCAGTTCGACCAAACATTCAACTGACAGTAGGCTACACGCTGCTAGTATGGTCGGATGTAATGTTGTCGGGCGAACAAATTGATCCAACGCTCAATCTGTCAGGCCTTGGACCTCGACCACTGCCAACCAACAAGCACTCAGCATACTGGATGCAAAGCGTTGACCTCGGCTTGAACTTCGTGTACTAGGGTCGAATCATCAAGCAAGGTCGAGCTGCTAAGCTAGTCCTGATCAAGCAAAAAGCCCAGGTTCAGTTACCTGGGCTTTTTTCGTTGAAACATGTTGCAGAGATCAACTCCGCAAATTCAAAAGATCCTCTTCACTCTGCTCTAGCGAACGTCTTCGTCGTCCCCGAGGTTCGCAACTTGTGCATCAACCTCGGCCGAAAGTCGCAGACTTGAAGCGATACCGTGCAGTTGGTTAGCCAGCCTGTCTAGCCCAATGCTCGCTGACTGAATTAGGTTTCGGGCAACAGTGCTAATTGCAATCTTTGATTCGATGGTAGCATCGACAGCCTTTTCTGGTACGTTCGCTTGTTTCGCAATCAAAGGAACAGTGTTCCAATGACGCGCTTGCTTGGCGGGAAGCAAGAACTCCTTGCCATCCAGCTTTTGAATAACGAACAGAGGCTGACCAAAGAAATCGTCACAGGCTGCGTATTCAGCAAGATGACTTGTTTGCTGCTCTGAATTACTCCAGAATCTTGCGAGCTTCTGGAAGGCTGCATCGGTTGAATTGCCAATGCCTAGATCAAAGGTAGCAATAGACTTGGCGAAGCTTCGCGTTGCATCGAAATGAAACGTCTCTTGGACCCACATGCACTGTAGGTTCTCTAGCTCTGAAAACACAACTGCAGCGAATTCAGCAACGTTGTTTGCATGAGCTGGAATTGCAATCGGAAGTTCTCCGCTGTTCTTGTGATCCAACAGTAGATTCGACTGAATGTTCAGGCTGTCGAAACGAGCTGGACTGCTGAGCGGACGCAAAGATCGCCAGTCTCGTACAAATGACTCGCCATCCAGATAATCATCTACCAACGGGCGGTTTCGAAGATAGTTGAACGAGGCTGATTCGCTGATTGATTCAACTTCAGCTAAGTTGGCGTCTTCATCAATCGCGGCTAACTCTGCTTCGCCACCAATAACCACGGGTTCAATCGACGCGATTTGCTTAACTGCTGATTGGACCGTTTGAGAGAACTGCTCAAGGGCGGCTTGCAGGTCGATGCTGGGAAGCTTGATATTCGAAGCGTTCAGAATTGCAAGGTAAGAATCTTTGGAGGCGGGCTGGTCACTGGGCGCGTTATCGTAGTTGGTCGGGATGCCGTTGGTTTCGTCGTGCAACGGTTGGCTGCTGTCCTGCGATTCGTTCAAGTAGTCGAGTTCATCACAGGAGTCAAAACAATCTTCCGATGCTTGAGGAGCCAGTTGCTTGGACTCAGGCAATCTGGGAGTCGTATTCTCAATGTTGAAGTCATTAGCGAAGCACCAGTTCCAAGACTTGTCTTGAAAAGGTGCGAAGGGATCTCGTAGAGGATTTGACAAGCTTCGGGCTAGGTCGGCTTGATCAGCGTCCAAACCCAAACTCTGCGAGTTAACTCCGAAACAGTTGGAAAGGCCAATCGTATCGAATATTGGTAGATCGTGAGCTGTGGCCGCTGAACTGACTACTGCGCCGGCTGACGCAAAGCTCAACATGATCACGCGGCGAACCCACTGCTTAAAGCGGTTTCTCATCATCTTCTCCTGAAGAAGGTAAGGCAGGAGCAGCCGATCACGATCCTCGCATTTCCGCCCCAAACGTACCACGGATTGAGACGGTTCAGGATTGCGATTCAGCGAAACATTCCAGTTGTCTCGCCGATATACTTTGACTGCTTAGGAGATCTTATCGAGTCGTCGAAGTCCAGCTATCCCGCGAAACTTGCCAAAAGCGCA
>CAYWNG010000613.1:0-4157 GCA_964458685.1 uncultured Pirellulaceae bacterium | reverse complement strand
CTTCGGTCACCGATGTACCGAGGTTGGGAGTACCGGTAATCGTGGGGGCAACGTTCCTTACGAGAACAGGCAAGGCAGTTCCATTCACATTGAGCGTAAGTAGTCCGCTATCAACCGGGACAAACGACACTGTGGAACCTATTCCGCTAACATTAGTGCTTCCCGTAACGAACCAGTAACGAGGGCTGTCCATTTGCCACGTTGGGCCATTGGTTAAAGTTCCACTGATGGGTATTGCTCCGGGGCTATTGACCGTTAAACCACTTCCCTCGTTCAGTCGCCAGAATGCAATCTGCGATGCTGATGCAACACTCAGGTTTTGCGATCCTATGGAGCTGACCTGAGCACCACTCAGAGCACTACTCCAAACACCAATCTCGCTTAGTCTTCCATCCCAGAAGTTGGCACCCGCGAAAAAGGCACCCAAGCTAAAGCCAGAGTTACTACCAATTCCGGTCATGTTCCCCGAGCTGGTCGATAGGAGAGAGCCATTGACGTAAAACTGGATAGATCCGATCGATCCAAGCCGAATAACAGCCGCCACATGAGTCCACTGTCCGGGAACGATTGCTGCCGACGGGATGCTAGTCCAATTCTGACCGAAGAATCCACCTAATCTTACTAACACACTGTTGTTCGATAATGCAAACGACCAAGATTCGCTGCCCAAAATTCCACGGATCCCGTCCGTAATTGTGTCGGGCTTCACCCAAGCTGTCACTGTGAATTGTGTTCCTGGATCGCGCAATGCCGTTGGGACGGTGTTCAAAATTATGCGGTCGTTATCTCCATCAAAGTTGATGGAAGGCTGATTGACGGCAGAACTTGTTACGAGATTGAATGTCGAGCCCTCGGTTGCTATGAGATTCGAGCCCGTACTCACAATCGGAGATGGCAAGGTTAGTGTTGTTAGGTTGGTAAGCCTTTGCAAGACCGCCAATGTTGCGGGACTGTTTGTTACCCCCGTTCCTGCGAGCAACAGCGTTCTCAATTTGGAAAGATTGCCAAGTGCGCTAATATCGGTGATCTGCAGATTGTTGCTAAGGTCCAGAAACTCGAGATCCGGGGTTCCTACTACTTCTCCGGCGTACACTCCTGACGAGATCCGACCGGGGATGAAGTTTTGAAGATCGCTGTTATCTAAGTTGTTTCCAGGAAGGCGTGCGGATCGAAGGTTGATTAAGAACTTAGCGGCATCGATCGAGGTATGCCCTCGATAAGGCGAGTCAATCGTCGTGATGGTCGCCAGATCACTCAGATAGATCTCTTGCTTAATTGTTGGAGTTGCTCCTGCAAAAGTGACGGGGATTTTGAGGGCTTCTGCTATGGCAACTTTCAATGGACCTAGACCATCCGTAGCAGCGACTACGCTCACATCGTCAACGAACCAGTCGTCGAAGCTTGGGTTGTCCCCCGTCACTCGGAAACGGAATTGGAAAGTGCCAACGCGGGCCGCCAAAGGCACTTGAAGGGAACGCTGACTGTAGCTTGTCATGTCGAGTCCCGAGCCGAGCTGTCTGTCCAGTTCGACCCACGCTGAGCCATCAGTGGAGTATTCCAGAATGAGATCATTTCCGGGGTCGGGAGCTTCCCCACCACCGGTTTTCTGAAAGGAATAGTTGAGTGTGGCGCTAGTCGTGGAAGCGAGATTGATTTGTCTGGATGTCAAACGATCGGAAGATCCATTGAATCGAGCCGACTGAACACCGCTGGGTTCATTGATGCCAACGCCATCCAGGGTCGGGAGAGTGTTCGGGGCAGTTTCAGACAACCAACGCACGGTCGTATCAAAAGCAACTGATTCGAAGTTATCGCTAAACACCTCGGTCGTCGTATCTTGGAGCGGTGGGTCGATCGAGCTTCGGTAGCTGGTTGTAAGTTCGAAAGCGAAATTGGGACGCAGGTCACCGCTGTTCCTGTCCATGACCTCCGTGGGCGCTCCAGTAAAGGTATCGGAACCGCTCTCTCCAAAAAGGTGATCGATGTCGGTACCGCCAACGAGAATATCATCACCGTCGCCGCCGCGAATCGTATCCCGGTCGGGTGACGAGGAGGTCTCATGAGTCTGCCCACGAGTCGGTGGGCTCATATCGATGGTAAAACCTCCAGCATTGGGGACGCGACCCTCGAACAGCAGGCTTGCTCCAGAAAACACGCCATGATCGTTGCTAATGCCGTTTCCAGCAGAAGTGACAATCAACGACAAGAATCTCGCCTCGGCAGGAATGGGAACATTAAATTGGTTCCTAGGAGATGCCGACGTTTGCGGCGCGGGAATCGGACTGCTTACTGACCAAACTCCAGTGGTAGCGTTTCGTGTGACCGACACTAAAAAACCGTTGACATACGCTGAAATAACTCCACTTTCATTCGACACGATAGCGATTGTTCGCACCGACCCAAGTGGGCCGCTATCGTTGACGCCGATAAAGTCGGCCAAGAAGCGCGAAGGCACATCCAGGCCTATCGATCCTGCGTTCCGAATCTCGTTCAAATCAAAGGTCATAAGGGCATTGGCATGCATGCCAATGCCCTCTTCCACTTTTTGGCTCAATACGTTGAATCCAGACCTCTTCACGGTGCTAATAGCCACAGATGCGTCGGGCGCGATGGCGTCGTTCGCAGGCAGCGTAAAGGGGATGTTGTTTTCCCATTGCAAATTCGCCAGATCAAAATTGACTGCTGTCCCGACGGAATTGAGCCGCACCGACGCACTGCCCCCTCGCAAAACGCTGTCTACACCAAGATCGCTCACGTCCGCTTGCGCTCCATACGTGTCAGTAGACACTGCCGTTGAGAGTGCGACCGAATTTGCATCGTCAAAAAGATTACCCAACGGGACGAGAGTGGAGGCAAACACTCGCAAATAATAAGTACCTGCTTTCAGCGTACGCATGGACATTGCGGACACATTTTGGAACAGCACTCTGCCTTGAGCGTCGACCAGATCCATCCGCACGTTGCCATTCAATTTGATTTCATTGTTCGTCTTGCCATCGCCTAGAGTTGTAAACTGAAACCAGCGCTCGGATTGACCAGCGCTCAAAGTAAATGGCTGGCCACCAGCATCAAATCGCTCTTCCCTTCCAGTTCCACGATCTGCAACAAAGGAACCCAAACCGGTGATGGAGAAATTCTCAAGGACATCGAAGCTTGTCGGAATATTCCTTCCACTCGTCTCCCCATAGGTGATGTCAAGTCGTCCAAAACTGCCGTTTCCCGCCGAATCAAAGCCTGAACCAATGATCAAATCGTCAAGTCGATCACCATTAATATCTAACACTGACGCGACGGGAAGAGAAGGACTGGGATCAAAGAGTGTTCGCCTGGTAGGACGCGTTGATGATTGATTCGGGACACCGAGCTGTCCATTTCGTGAGTTACCTGTTGCATCCACTAACTCTGTGGCTTGGACAGCTTCAGACATTCTGTACCACGCCGCAAGTCCCGGTTCGTCCCCAACAATCCGCTGAAGATAAATATCACGGACCTCTGGATCGGAAATACCTCGGCTGAAAAATGCAAGATCCGAGATATCACCTTGGAATGCATTGGCGAAACTATACGTTCCAGCACTGAGCGAAGCTAGTCTTTGGCCGAAAAACAGTAAATCTCGAGAAACATTGAGTCTGCTACGTGAAATTCCATTTATGCGGCGGCCGTCGACAAATAGATCTATTTGAAAGCTTGCAAAGTCTTTTCGAGATCCAACAAGTGCTACGTGATGATATCGTCCATCCGCAAGCGTATCAACCTTTTGCTCAATGAAGCCTGAGGTGTTTTGAGCGTTGCCTGGCTCCGTGAACTTTATTCCGATGGTGTTACGGTCTTTGTAGTAAACTTCAAGTATATTATTGTCGATACCACCGTCCGTCCTCAAAGCACCATTTACGAGAGTACCAAATTCCTTCGTGCTACGGAACCAAAATGAAACAGTAAAATCGGACGCGTCACTTGGCTTGCTGACAAGTTCACCTGGAATCGTTAACACGTCATCGATGCCATCGAAGTTCATGCCTTTCATCGATCGCTCGAAATTGCCGATTGGAACGGTAGCAGACGATCCTGCGAGGGAAATTATGCTGCCGGTTTCGATCTTAGCAACATCGTTGAACCGATACGCCTGTGCAGGAGTTTGTCTTAACTCGTCAGTTCGG
>CAYWNG010000612.1:0-4163 GCA_964458685.1 uncultured Pirellulaceae bacterium | reverse complement strand
AGCGTGCATGAGCGTGCAGGTAGGAAAGCAGTCGCCTACGGCTTGCCGTTAAACATCGTTACGACCCACCATACTGACGCCACTCAACTGGTTCACTACGCTACAATTGTGGTGCTTTTGTAATAGTCTTGCTCCTTTATCTTCCGCTAGCTGGGCATGTCAAACAACCATCCAACCAAAGCAGATTCTCCATCGGCAATCCTGGATCAAGCCATCGAGTTTACGTTGAACCAACGGAGGCAGGGAAAGTCGGCTACCGTCGAAGAATTGGTCCGCCAGTTTCCAACGATTGAAGAGGAGCTGCGGGAGATTTACTCCGCATTAATGCTGGCAGATCAGTTGCGCGTTGACTCAGGGGAAACGTCAATGCCCCAGTCACCAAGCTCGAGTAACGGCATCGATGGCGAACTTTTGTACGGTGCCTTTGCGTTGCAAGTCGGTTGCCTCAGCCCCAAACAGTTTCTCGGGGCCTTCGAAGCTTGGAATACCGACCGAACTGCCTCCTATAAACGGATACTCTTGGACCGGAATGACATTCTGTCTGAAACTCGAACCCTTCTGGAAAAGCTCTTTCAGCAACAGATAACGCCAAGCGACTTTGCTGAACTCAGCTCCATCGATGGTGGAACCTTAGCATTCACCGGATCACCTCAGCCACTGAACGCAGATGATTATTTTGATCTGAACGACAAGGCCAGTCGAAACTCTAGCGAGCGTTATCGCTATATCCGGCCACTTGACCAAGGCGGTCTAGGAATCGTCTCCGTTGCTCTCGACGAAGATCTCAATCGTGAAGTTGCAATCAAAGAGATTCGCAAGGATCGTTACGACAACGACTATTTGCTGCATAAGTTCCTGTTGGAAGCTCAAGTCACCGGTGGCCTAGAGCATCCTGGAATCGTACCGATCTATGGTATTGGACGTTCTGCTGACGGACGGCCATATTATGCGATGCGTTTGATCAAAGGCGATAACCTTCGCCATCATATCAAGCAGTTCCATGAATCGATCGCCAAGGGTCTACTGGAGTTTGATGGTCCTCAATTGAGACGTTTGCTACAGCGCTTCATCGATGTTTGCAACGCAATTGAATATGCTCATGCACGAGGCATTCTTCATCGCGACATCAAACCGGTCAACATTATGCTGGGACGCTATGGGGAGACTCTAGTCGTCGACTGGGGACTAGCCAAAGCGGTTGGTGAATCGCTGAAGGTCGACTCGGACTACGGGATTAGCGAAGTCACGACAATCGAAGAGGAGCAACCGCTGACTCCCAGTGGTTCGGACGCTAGCAGCGAAACTCGCCTTGGATCAGTACTCGGAACGCCCGCCTACGCATCTCCCGAACAGTTGAGCGGTCAAGTCGATCGTATAGGAGTCGCATCGGACGTGTATGGATTGGGAGCGACACTATACGAATTGCTTACAGGACATGCTCCTGTGTCAGGGAATCTGCTACAGATTGTTCAAATCGTCAACGCAGGCAAGATTCCTTCGCCAAGATCGATTCAACCAGCCGTATCAAAATCGTTGCAGGCGATATGTCAAAAATCGATGGCGTTAAATCCGGCAGATCGATACGGCTCTGCACAATTACTGCGTCAAGACATCGAACATTGGTTAGACGACGAACCGGTTACGGCCTACTCCGAGTCGTTACTGCTGCGATGCCGTCGCTGGATTCGCAAGCATCCCACCGCAGCCTCAACAGTTGGAGTCACCGCACTTCTATCAGTACTCGGCTCAGGAGCGATAACCACGGTCGTCACTCAGAAGAATCGCTCACTGGCTCAACTCAACGCTAAGCTGGATGCGAAGAACTCCGAACTCGGCGAAGCCAACAATGAACTCGCCGCGTCCAATAGGCGTGAGGTCGCTGCTCGCGAAGTAGCTCAAGAGCAGAGCCAGCTCGCCCTCTCGACTTTGAATGCAGTCGTGCAGGATATCCAGGCCGGATTGAAGAACGTTCCAAGAAGTAGCGAAATTCGCAGACGGCTGCTGGCCACTTCATTATCGCGATTGGATCAAGTTGCTACCAAAGTTGCCGAAAATGCCAGTGCTGATCGCAGTACTATGATTGCTTTACGTGATATCGCGGATTTGATTGTTCAGTTTGGAGATGACGGAAGTGTGTCTTCGACTAAACCCATGCAAGGCAACGTGACGTCTGAAGAAGTGCGGTCAACCACTCGCATCGCCCTCCGCGCACTTGAACGCGCTAAGGAGATTGCGGTGTCGCGCTATGAATCCGCTCCCAAGGACCCTCAGGCCATCAATGATCTTTTCTTGCTCAAGCAATCTCTGGGTAATAACTACAAACGTTTGGGAGAATCGGACAAAGGTATCGCCACAGCGAAAGAGTCATTAAATCTCATCAACCAGCTAGTTGAACAGGGCTCAGGTGATCTTCGTCTCCTTCTTCTACAGTCCCAAGCTCTGCAAAATCTCGCTGAAATACTTGTACAGACCGGACGAAATCAAGAGGCCAAAAATCAACTGACACAGGAGCTTGACATTTTGCGCGGCTTGAAAGTAAGCGACAAAGAGTGTTCTGATTGCAATTCGAATTTAGCTACCGCGTTGGAGACATTAGCCGACGTAGAATCTCGCATGGACAATCATGATCAAGCCGACAGCTTGCTTGCTGAATCGGAGGCCATCTACCGTTCGCGGACGGAAGGAAAAGAAGCAGGCGATTCAGACACTAGATCATTGGCCAAGCTCCTGTGGACGCGTTCCAATTGCAAGTTGAAGCTTGGCAAAATCGAAGATGCGGAGAAACTGATCGCGGAATCTAGCCGGCTCTACCAAGACGCCTCCACGCTCGACCCCACCGATCTGAACCTGCAGATGTTTCTGTCCAACGTGCTGGTCCAAGAGGGCGAAATCTTAGCTCGGGCTTCGAAATTGGATTTAGCGGCTACGAAACTTCAGCAGGCACTCGACATTCGTCAGAAGCAATCGGAAAACGATCCCAACGATGCTATGAGGGCAAGGCAGGTTTCGAGTTCAAAGGAACGCATTGGTGCACTCGAGCTTCGCCGTGGCAATCCCGACAGAGCTTTGGAGTATCTGCAGGCCAGCCTGGCGATAAGCGAACAGTTGCTGCGAAACGACCCCAACAGCGATCTCAAACAACGCGACGTTATTTTGGGTAAAGAACGAGTTGCCCGAGTGTACTACGATATTGGCGATCGCGACAAAGCGATTGAGATTCAATTAAGCTCCTTGACGTCACACGAACAGCTATCGAATGCAAATCCTGATGATGTTATTAGAAAAAGGGATTGGTCGAAAGCGCTTTCCGATCTAGCCTTCGTGTACTCTGTGGATGGCCAATTGGATCAGGCCCAAGCACTCTACCTTAAATCTCTGGAAATTGTCGAGCAGTTATTGGCAAACAATTCCAGTAACTTAACTTACCTTCGTGATCAAGGTATCGTATTCGAATCACTATCGACGAATTTCATCCAGAAGAATGAACTTGAGAAGTCATTGGACTACATTCTGAAATGCATCGAAGTTCGAAAACAGATTCTGTCCAGTAGCTCGAAAGATGTACGAGCCAAAACGGAATTGGGAGGAGCCTACAGCAACGCATCAAGCACTTTAGGCCGCCTTGGTCGATTCGAGGAATCTCTTACCCAGGGAAAACTAGCGATTGATCTGTTTGAGCAAGCACTGCAAGTTAATGCATCCGACCTCTCGGTAGTCGAGGAACTAGCCTTGTCGCAGCAACGCTTGGCAGTGACCTATTCCAATCTTGAAGACATTGAGTCTTCCCTCAAGTCGATTCGGGACGCTTGGAAGAACTACAATACCCTAGTCAATCGTACCAAAGTACCCTACGCTTGGCTTTTCAATTGGGCAGAGACAGGCAAGCTTGCCTACCAGATCGAATTGCTGTCTGATCATGAGGAAGAAGCCAAAGTCATCTACTTTCAACTCCGCAAGCGGGTCGAAGAACTCATTGAAAAGAAGCAGTCTGTTCAGTGGGCCCAGCAGCAATTGGAGATATTGCAGACGATGGCTCCAGAAGATCCGCCTCAACTTTAGAAATAATCAAACATCTACCAAACACTCATTCACGTTTATTCAACACTCGCTCTCATCGCTGTCTCTTCGCCGTCTCGCAAGTATTGCCACTAAGGCGGGTAACA
>CAYWNG010000611.1:0-4166 GCA_964458685.1 uncultured Pirellulaceae bacterium | reverse complement strand
TTCACCGAGTTGATCGTTGGCTTGGATGCCGTTGTTCAGCATTGCAGCCACCGTCTGAGCGATTTCAGGATTCGTTGGATCGATCTGTAGGGCTCGTTCGAGCAAGTTGAGATTAACTTTCTCAGTTTTTCCTTTCTCCAAGCTTCTTGTGAAGCGAATACGGTAGACCTCGGAGAGTGCACGCGCCAACATTTTGGATGAGGTCATCTTGCTCAGACCGTCCGCCAAGATTTTCTCCGCCGTTTGGTCACCATCGGGTTCCAATACGTGCAGTTGAGCTAACAAGATCCGCGTCTTTTCGGACTTGGGATCCTTCTCCAGTTCAGCTTCGAAATGCGCAATCGCCTCTTTGCGTGTGGCCTGCGCAATTACATCTTGTCCAGCCGCTTTGGCTCGTTCGACAAGCAGCACGTAGAAGTCGGGATGCGACTTCGTGGCTTGCTGGAGGTAGTTCAGCGATTCTTCAAACTTTCTCATCTGCCAAAGTAGATTGGTTTGCTCCAACAGGACTTCTGGAAACGTATACTTCCATTCGACAGCCCACTTCGCGTGATTTTGGAATTCGTCGATCAGTGCAGGCTGCCGAGTCTTCGCAAATTCGTCGCGACAGATCTTGGCAAGGATCGCGTGAGCCGGAGCAAAACCCCGCGCGTTGGCTGGTGCGATCTTCAGCAAAGTCTGCTTGGCGCTGGGGATTACTCCTCGTTGCCAGAGCGTCGCGCCGATAACGAATTGCGTTTCAGAGCTCGGTTCAAGCAAGTGAGCTCGTCGGAAGAGCATCTCGGCGTACGGTGAGAGTTGCGCTGAATCGTTAGCATCGCTTGACTTGGTTGCTGAGCCATCTTCGGTCGAAGCTGCGTCAAGTTCAGACTTTTCGGCGGCATCCTTGTCGGTTAAATCATTCGCTTGCGGCGAGTCAGCGTTGGCGTCGGTCCGCTTGTTGGCTGCATCTTTCAAACCAACTTGCCCCAACTGTGCTTGCCAACGCTCCATCTCGGCTTGACCCAGTTGGATGTAGCGATCACGAAGTGCGGTCTTATTCAACAGGCCTCCCGTAAAGACCGCAGTTGCCAACGCGATCAAGATGAAGCCAGGAATGGAGTACAAGAAGATTTGCGACCACTGTCTGCTGAAGATCCAGTCATTAACTAGGCCAGCGATCGCGATCAGCCACTTGGTTGGGTCTAGGTTAATTTGCATACTATTTGAGCCGTGAGCCAGAAAAAGCTGGATTGATTCGACTTGTTGGCCATTCGTGGTTGGCATCCATTGTCAGGAATATTATTCTCGGCGATGATTCCAATTCCTAGCCCCACCTACTCGTGTGGTGATTTTCGAGCCCAACCAGGGCCCAAGCAGACAACCCATGTTACCGAATTTGTCGGTTGTACCAGTTTTTGTGAGTCGCAAAAGATGCAAGTAATTGATTGTCATCACCATCTTTGGAATTATTCAGCCGAACAATATCCTTGGATTGGAGCAGACGCTGGAGTGCTCAAAAAGGACTTTCTCCTACCAGATTTGCAACAGTTGTCGGTGATGAACGATGTCCATGGCTTCGTTTCCGTACACGCTCGCCAGTCGCTCGAGGACACTCATTGGTTGCTCGAACTAGCTAAGAAATCAACTTTGATTCGTGGTGTCGTAGGCTGGGTTCCGCTGCGCGACCACGATCAACTGTCTGTGGCAATCGAGAGCCTGTCTGGGAACAAGATGCTGAAAGGCATCCGGCATGTGATACAAGATGAACCCGACGATCGATTCATTTTGGGCGACGCCTTCAATCGAGGTATCGAGATGTTGGGGTCGACCGAGTGGGTCTACGATATCTTGATCTATGCAAAGCATCTTGCGAACACCATCGAGTTTGTGGATCGACATCCCGAGCAACCCTTTGTCTTGGATCACATCGCTAAGCCGACAATTTTTGCCGAAAGGTTCGACAAAGCTTGGGCCGAACACATCAAGCAGCTAGGCAAGCGCCCGAACGTTTCATGTAAGTTCTCGGGTGTGGCATCGGAGGTTCGCGATGCTTCGTGGAGTTCTTCGACGATTCGTCCGTATTGGGATGTTGCTCTAGAGGCGTTTGGCGTCGAGCGATTGATGTACGCTAGTGACTGGCCAGTTTGCTTGCTGAAGACTGACTATTCACGGTGGAAGGAGACTGTGGAAGAGTTTGCATCAGAACTCACGAACGACGAGCAAGCGGCGTTTTGGTCTGGTAATGCGACACGCGTATATCGACTTGGGTAATGCTTGCTTCGGATGATGCTGTTGCCGTAGTTGCGAATGCCGTAGTTGCGAATGCTGAAAAGAATCGTCAAAATGGAGCAAGTTTCTTATGCGACTAGCGTTTAGGAAGTTAGTCGCGAACTCGCCGAAGTTGAGGGCTTCCTGAGTAGGGAACGCTCTTCAGTACGAATAGCTTTGCGACAGGATGCATTCGATGCTAGTTTGGCCAAAGTACTTGCAAGCAAAGTCGCTGGAACTGATCGAGAAGAGCTCGCTGGTCTCCTTGGTCTATCCCAACGAGTGTGCTTTTTGCCAATGCTCGGTGGAAGGTAGTCAAAGGCTTTGTGAAGCCTGCGCGGAGCAATTGGTGTCCAATCGCTACTGTTGCCAACGCTGCGCGATGCCACTTCCTTGCGTCTTGCCAAACGATCAGTGTTCGCGTTGTCGAGAACATCATTGGCATTTCTCAAATATTCTCGCGCTGGGGCACTATCAAGGTAAACTTCGCGAAGCCGTGATCCTTTGCAAAAAGTTGAGGCTAGAGTATCTGAGGTACGCTCTAGCTCGAGAATTGGCCAATCGAATTCGCGAGCGATTCCCTAACATGGAAGAGCGGCAGCCGCTGATCGTCCCAGTCCCGTATCATTGGAGTCGGACTTTCGCGCGAACGGCATCGACCGCCAACTCGCTGGCCGAACTCCTTTCGCAGCATTCAGGATGGCCCGTTGCGACCCGAATGGTCCGAAGAATCCGCAGAACCGGAAAGCAGGGAATGCTCTCGCTCGTCGAACGTCAGCAAAATGTTCGTGGAGCCTTTCAAATTGTGGGCTCACCGTCGTTATCTGGAAGGCATCTTCTTATTGTTGACGACGTGGTCACCAGCGGTGCAACGGCTAACGAGCTTGCCAAGCAGCTTCGGCGTACCAAGCCGCTGGAAATTAGCGTCGTGGCGCTTGCTCGAGCAACTGGATGAAAGTTGCCCGAAGTTGCACAGATTTACCCGCTTCATGCCCATTCTACGGGACCTGACGGGAATGGGCTGAATCGTGTAAGCTTTTGTTGGTTCGAAGAGGCTGGGTTGAGACGATTCAACTAGGTTAACTGCTGGAGCAATCCGTGCTCTGGTGAGTCAAAGATTACCCCAAAGTTCAAACAGTTATGAATAGTAAATCATCGGCGTCGTTGAAGCACTTTATTTGGCGCGGAATCAGCATGATTGCTCCTCCGCTAGTCACACTGCTTGTTCTGATTTGGTTGTTCAACGCCATTGAACAGTATGTGCTTTCTCCTCTGGAAATCGGTGTGCGCTATTCGCTGGTAGCCTTGACTTCGGATGTGTTCGAGGAGGCACCAGCGGGTTCGAAGCCGCGCGATCCGAGCAAACCCGAAGCAGGGTTTAGCTTCGAAGGCTTCAACTATGTGCGACCACCCGTGGGTCGAAGGTTTATCCCTGAGCACATCATTACCTTCGTCGATGCCAACCAGGAGTACTTGCCCAAAGAGATGCAGCGGCCTCTTTCGGCTCAAGACTATTACTCTGGCTACGTCAAGCTGCGCTATATGCCGCGTTCATTCACCATTCCGCTGCTGTTACTTTTTGTACTCTGCGGATTGTTCTTCATCGGTCGATTTTTTGCAGCCGGTGTAGGACGTTTCATCTTCAACATTTTCGAAGGCATCATTTCACAAGTTCCATTTGTGAGCAACGTCTATTCTTCGGTGAAGCAAGTCACAGACTTTGTGCTCTCGGATCGAGACATGGAGTTCACGCGCGTCGTTGCCGTCGAGTATCCTCGCAAGGACATCTGGTCCGTCGGCTTTGTTACCGGCAAGGGGCTTCCTAACTTAGAGAATCACGTTGGTGAAGATCTGGTAGCTGTCTTTCTGCCGTGCTCGCCCATGCCAATGACCGGTTACACCATCAACATATCTCG
>CAYWNG010000610.1:1273-4167 GCA_964458685.1 uncultured Pirellulaceae bacterium | reverse complement strand
CGTTTAACGGCAAGCCGAAGGCGACTGTTTTCCCAAGAACAGCTTCGGCGTCGCAATCGATGAGCAAGCACGCTTAAGCTCCGCAGCGGTTCCTGAACTCTCCCGCTCGATCGACATAACCGTGAGCGCTGGTTGTTGGGTTTCGTTCCTCAGCCCAACTCGCGTCGACTTTCGCTACTTTCGCGGAGCGAAAGGCGACTATCAAAACGCTTGCTAAGCGACCTCTTCTTCCGAATCCGGTAGCGACTGCGGTTGGGTTTGCGAATGAGTCATCGCTTCACTAGGTAGATTGGCCGTTGTGGGAAGCTTGTTTTCCCACGCTTCGTTAACTGGCTTCTCATCGGGCAATCGACCGCTAAGGACTTCAATTGGAAATCCCTCGTGTCGCAATCTTCCACCATGTCGAGCTGGCAATCTAGCGTGGATCTCGACGTATTGGTCGTGGAACTGCTTGCTAAGAACTTCACCAACCTTAGCTAGCCACGCCATCGTCTTGCCGTCGGCTACATCTAAGCGAACGCTTATAGTGACGAAGCCTTCGCTAAGCGAATTGCTAACAGCGGCGGCCAAGCGATCCATTCCTTGCCCAGATTTGGCGCTGATTGGAATCGCGTGTGGATAACGAGCCAACGCGGCGTGCATGTACTGTTCCGCACCATCGGCATCGATCTTGTTGAGAAGCAAGAGCGTGCGCTTCTCATCGATGCCCAGATCATGCAACACGTTGTAGACCGCAGAGATCTGATCCAGAACTGCTGGATTGCTCGCGTCAGCAACGTGCAAAAGAAGATCCGCGTCTCGAGCCTCCTCCAAAGTAGCGCGAAAGCTGGCCACAAGTTTGTGAGGTAGGTCGCGTATGAACCCAACTGTATCGCTTAGAAGCACAGGGCCCCAACTAGGCAAGGTCCAACGACGAGTCCTTGTGTCAAGCGTAGCAAACAGTTTATCCACCGCTTCAACATCAGCTTCGGTCAGACGATTCATGAGCGTGCTCTTGCCCGCATTGGTGTAGCCCACCAATGAAACGGTCATGAAGTCACGCCTGCCAGCAACTTCACGAGCTCTTCGCTTCTCGACCTTCGATAGATCGACTTTCAATTCGTGAATGCGTTTCTCAACCAAGCGACGGTCGACTTCAAGTTGCTTTTCACCAGGGCCTCGCATTCCAACGCCCATCGTTTGACGCGAAAGGTGAGTCCACAAACGCTTCAGGCGTGGTAACGAGTACTCAAGCTGAGCTAGCTCGACGGCCAGTCGTGCTTCATGGGTACGAGCATTCGAGGCGAAGATGTCGAGGATCAGCTCGGTGCGATCAATGACCTTTTTCTCGACGGCTTTCTCGAGGTTTCTCGTTTGGCTTGGAGAAAGATCGTTGTCAAAGATTACGACATCGGCTGAGTAGTGTTCAACCAGATTCTTTAGCTCGGCGACTTTACCTTTGCCGAGAAATGTTTTCGGATCAGGAGTTTCGCGGCGCTGAATCAGACCTCCAACGACCTCGGTACCGGCGGTTTCTGCCAATCCGGTTAGCTCATCCAATGGCTGTTCTACAAAAGAATCCTGCGGCCCAATCATGCGGGCCAGTACCGCACGCTCACGAGCGATACTCTCGCTGCGGAAATGTTCTCTCACTTTGGGGTATAGACTCCGTTTAGAGTGGGACAGGTCAGCCGATTGGCGGCTGGTAAGGTGGACTGCCAAGACGGAACACTAACTCAATTATAGTTCATCCAGAATTGTCGTGGCGAGCCAGGGCTGTGGGACTTTCAGCTTTACAGCTCGATTATCGCCCCAGCCGCATCAAATTAGAGGCATTTAGCGGAGAAAGGTTCGCCTTAGACCAAGTCTTCCAGGCTGTAAATGATTCGATCAATCACTGCGTCGTCTGTTTGAGGATTGAAAAATACAGCTTTCCACGCGGGAATACACGCGCCATGCGGGTTGTAGCCGTAGTCGGTGGTGAATCCCAGTTTCGCATCACGAGCTGGATCGGCGGTCATTTCTCGCTTCTCGTAAAGTCTTCGGATTTCGTTGAAGTAACGCTGTTGGTCGGCAGAGCTGAGCTTACCGGCCAATAGTCGATCGAAGATCTCATTGGCATCGCGTCCCTTCGGAAGTACCCACCAATTCACCGAAGGACCAGTTGTGTTCGCATTCAGAACGCGACAGTAGTTCAATTGGCTGAGTCGATCTTTAAGCGTTTGAGCGAGCTCTAAGCTTCTTGCCACTAACATCCTCCAACCCGTTAGACCGATTCCATCTAACGAGGCCATCACAGTGTACGGGCCAATAGCAGGCCGCGAGCATTCCAAGGTGAATAAGGCCGGATCGCGATTGGCAGTTGCTTCGGCAAAGTAAGGCGTATCGGAAACACTGCGAGCCAAGTACTTCAAGTCCTCGCGACGGTTCACAATGAACGCACTGGATGGGTAGTGACCACGTCCCATTTTGTGAAAGTCAATCGTGATGCTGTCCGCGTATTGCAAACTCTTGCAAGCTTGTTGAACGCGTTGAACAATCTCAATTAGCTTTTCCGACATCTTGAGATCATTCTTCTTAAGGTCATAGTCGGTCAAGAATGTCAGCGCCCATCCTACCGCAGCGTCGATGTGCAGTTGCGGCGCAGGCTTGGAATACTTGCGGCTAACTCGATCAATGATCTCGCGTATGGCTGCGATGTCATCGATCCCGAATCCATCGGTAGATCCAAAGGTCGCAACGATAAAGGCGACCAAACAGCCCGACTGGTAATGCGATTCCAACTCGGCTTCTAGCAAATCAAGTCGCATCGACAAGTTTTCGTCGGTTGGAATCTTGATCAACTGCTTCGTCCCAATTCCGATCCAACCCGCGATAGTCTGGTTGGAATAGTGACCAGCCGCCGAGCATATCCC
>CAYWNG010000610.1:0-1263 GCA_964458685.1 uncultured Pirellulaceae bacterium | reverse complement strand
CCAGGGAGAACTCGCTCTAGTCCGATCTTAGCTCCGTAGAAGTTGGAGATTGTTCCACCAATCGTAAAGACTCCCCATGGATCTTGAGTGTGGTAGAAGGTCAAGTTGGCCAGCGAGGTAATTGCCTTGAGTTCCAGTTCGTTAGATCGCTGACTGTAGCGATCGGTGCAGAGATTGGGGTTTTTCAATAAGCATGCCAGGGCGCCGATAAGTGACGCATGATTGGCCGGACCACGAACATTCTCTAGATGTAGCGGGCTATTCCAACTTTCTGTGCCCCAAAAAAACGGGAAGATCGCATCGCGAGCATCCTTCAAGTTGCCGGGCAAGATGTTGATCTCGGGGTTCTCCCGAGCCGTTTCATAGTTCTGGCTCATCACCGGCGCACCAGGGACCGCGTCTGCTGCAGCCGCTGCCGAAAGCAGCTCCTCAAAGATCGTCAGGATCGACCGCTGGTCCCACTTGAAAAAGGTGTTTACTAGTTTGTCGTACTTTTCTCGATCCATGGTACTATTCCGTTTCCACAGTTCACGCTGCGTGTTCAAGCTCTCAAGTCACGTCTGGATTATAGCGTGTAGGATGAATTGAGGTACGATGCTCACACTGCAACGCCGTAGCGCATTTAACTGAACCGCAGGCGCTGGTTTTGAAGTTGCGTTTTTTTCTTAGGGCCGAAGGTCCGGCATATCCTCTGCCGGTGTCGAAGGCACCGGAACAAGAGAATTCAGAGGTTTTAGGCCCGAAGGGTCGACACACATATTGATGTATCGCCGCCTTCGGGGCTCAATACTGGGCGGCTTCAAAACCGGGGCTTGTCAGCCCCGGCATAGGATATGTCGGCACTTCTTGCCTAAAGTGCACACGTCAAAACTAGCGCCAAAGGAGCGATAATCGCATCGCTAACAATGCGCTCCGTCTACGCGTCCGCGCTTTCCGAACTCTCCAGCAAGCCGGCCTTCTCCAATTGGCCTTCCAACTGTTGACGTAGGATATCCATTTGATCTGAGCTGAGTTGCTGACCAACGTTGGCAGTCAGGTAGATTAGCACGATCGAAATGATCGCGGCGATTCCAATCCAATGCCACCATGCTGCATCGCCAATCGCGCGAATCGAAAACTCCATAAACAGGCTAAAGAAAGCAGTGAAGGCCATGGCAAGGTAGAGTACCCAAATGAATGTCCAGATCTCTAAACGCGGTGCGAATCGACAGCGAAGGATTGAACCCGAGTCCTCCTGTGACACGTAAAACGACAAATGTGGAG
>CAYWNG010000609.1:0-4185 GCA_964458685.1 uncultured Pirellulaceae bacterium | reverse complement strand
GGGTCGAGAAACTGAGTTGTCGACGCGTTCGTGAATTCGTTGCACTTTTCACCTGAAAGTTGCCAATGGATGAAGTCTGGAATCATCAAGAACTTCTCTGCAATATCCAGCAGTGGCGAACACTCCAGTCGCATGGAGAGCAGTTGGTAGGCCGTGTTGATCTCCATAAACTGGAGACCTGTATTGGCAAAGATATCCTGGCGGCTCATCCGGCCATAGGCTTTTTCCAAAAGCCCTCGAGTTCTCGGGTCGCGATAACAGAATGCTGGTCCAACTTGATCGTCATTTCGATCTAAAAGGATGTAATCCACACCCCAAGTATCAGCGCCAACGCTGCAGATGCGATCGCCAAATCGACCTGCGGCCATATGCAGGCCGCGGAGGATCTCTTCCGAAACCGACAACAGGTTCCAGACCAGTCGATTCCCCAAATGCACAGGTCCGTTCTCAAAGCGGTGGATCTCTTCAAGTTGGTAGCCTCGCTCAGTAACGCTACCAGCCAGTACGCGGCCGCTGGATGCGCCAACATCAATTGCCAAGTGTACAGGTTCTTTGCCCGCATCCATCGTTCAATCCTCTTCTTTGCGTTACTTCTGTCTGACAGCTTAAAGCCTTAGGGTGCCTGGAGTCATACTTGCGACGTACTCTTCCAATTCCGGCAATTGTAAACTCAACCGACCAATACGTTGACAGCGCCCGGTAGCGATGGAAACATCAACCCACGTTGCGCTCAAGCGTATGTCCTCTTTTGCTACATGGTAGGGAAGAGGAAGTGCGGTCAAGGTGGATTCAACCACCGCTTCAATGTTTCGGCCAATGATGCTCTCAAACGGACCGGTCATACCGACATCGCATTGAAAGCCTGTACCACCTGGCAAGATTTGTTCATCGGCAGTTGTGACATGTGTGTGTGTCCCCAGCACTGCGGAGACTCGACCATCCAACAACCTACCCATCACTTGTTTGTCGCTGGTCGCTTCTGCATGAAAATCCACGATGCGAATCTTCACGTCGCTTGATAACGACTCCAATTCACGTTGCATCGCGAGAAATGGGCAATCCACGGGTCTCATGAACACTCGGCCCAACGCGCTGAATACAGCTACGGAAACTGATTCGCGAACCTTGAGGATCATGTAAGTCTTTCCGACAGAACCCGGCGGAAAGTTACAAGGTCGTATAACGTTGGTCGCAGTAGCCAGTAGCTCGAGGGCTTCCTTTTTCTTGTAGATGTGGTCGCCTAGCGTCAAGCCATGGAAGCCAGCCTGCATCAGTCGTCGATAGTCCGGCGCGCGAATCCCCGCGCCGTCAGCTACGTTTTCGGCGTTAGCCAACAGACACTCGGCTTTGAGCTCGCGACGAAGCCACATACCAGCGGCCGCTGCAGCGCGCAAGCCAGGCTTGCCTACAATGTCTCCGACTAAAACAATTCGTAGATGATCTTGTTCTGGCGGATTTGGCGGCAACTGCATGACGTGACTGGCTATCGAGCCACCTCTGAAAATCTGGACTCGCGAACCACAGTGATCTTGATTTCACCTGGGTAAGTCAATTGTTGCTCGAAGGCCCGCGCGATGTCGTGACAGATCTTGGCGGCCTTAGAGTCATCAGTCTCTTTAGCGCTCACAATCACGCGGAGTTCGCGACCAGCTTGAATCGCAAACGCTTGCTCGACACCACCAAAGCCTCTGGCGATCGTCTCCAGCTCTTCCATCCGCTTGATGTAACGCTCGAGCGACTCGCGACGCGCTCCAGGACGCGAAGCGCTACACGCATCAGCCGTAGCAACCAGCAAGGTGTAAGGATATTCGGTTGTCAATTGATCGTGGTGTCCCAACGCGGCATGGACGACAATCTCCTTTTCCCCGTGACGCTTGAGTAGATCCGCGCCGATCTTCGGGTGACCACCTTCAAGTTCATGATCGGCGGCCTTGCCAATATCGTGCAGCAAGCCGGCGCGACGAGCGATCTCGGGGTTCATGCCAATCATTTCCGCCATCAAGCCGGAAAGGAAAGCCACTTCGATACTGTGCAATAGCACGTTCTGGCTGAAGCTAGTACGGAAATGCAATCGACCAAGCATGTAGATGACTTTGTCGTGAAGTCCGCCGATGTTCACTTCTTCAGCGGCCTCTTGACCTTTGCGTCGAATGAACTTCTCGATCTCTTTATTCGTTTCGGCAACCAGCTCTTCAATTCGCGATGGATGGATTCGACCATCAGCGATCAACTTATCCAAGGATCGGCGAGCCACTTCGCGACGGACTGGATCAAAGCCGCTGATGATCACCACACCCGGTGTGTCGTCGATAATAACATCGACACCGGTTGCCTTTTCGAAGGCGCGGATGTTTCGTCCTTCGCGACCAATAATGCGGCCCTTCATTTCATCGCTGGGGATATCGACGGTGCTGGTGGTGTTTTCAGCGGTATGAGCCGAAGCGTAACGCTGCATCGCCGTAAGGATGATCTCCTGCGATTTCTGTTCGGCCATTTCGTTCAGTCGTCGCTCGTGCTTGAGAAGCTGAGTTCCGATCTCACCTTCAAGCTCGCGCTCCAGTACCTTCATCAATTTCTCGCTAGCCGCTTCCTTGCTCATTCCGGACAGCTTCTGCAGCTCGGAGGTCTGAGTCTGTAGAATCTGCTCCAGTCGTTCTGCCTTCTTTGTCGCTTCGTTAATCTTCTCAGCTAAGCGTCGTTGATTCGCTTCGACCATCTTCTCTTGCTTACGAAGGTCATCCGCGGCTTGCTGAATAGTCTCATCGCGGCGGTCCAGCGCTGCCTCTTTCTTGCGAACTTGTTCGCGCAGCTTGTTGGCTTCATTTTCGAACTGCTGCTTTTGTTGCAGAGCCGATTCTTTGACTTCCAACTGACTGGTTCGGACGATGTTCGCCGCTTCACTTTTGGCTTGATCAATGATCGTCTGAGCCTGAGCCTTCAGATCTCGGCTGCGGAGATAGTTGACCAGCAGTATGGCGCCAGCTCCAATGACCAGTCCAACGACGCCAGCAATGATGGGGATCAAGCTTCCGGCTTGACCCAGCAGCAAAAAGTCTTGAGTGATCCAAGTTGAAAGATCATGGACAAGCCAAGAAGTACTGACACTCGAGTCAGCGAAAGAGAAAAACACAATGCGACCTCTCTGTTTATCTTTTCACAAACAGAATTCGCCCAACTCGCCGAAACTTATCGTTCCGGGTTCGCAAGTCGCATTACACAGCCGCCATAGAGGCTTGCTCTGAAAATTTGTTCAGCCAATTATTCAGGTCAACTCCAACCTTAAGTCGGTACCTAACGAGTCCTTGGGATTCAATTCTCAACACGCTGGCTCGCGCATCTTTGAGGGTTGATGCCAACGGATAAAGCTCTGTAGCTTGCGTTAGGCATCGACGCTTCTGACTGCGCAACTGCTTTTTGCAGTTCAACTGGTTACCAAAATCGCGCACGAGTTGCGCTACAGAAGTCACAAGGACTCGTGTGGTAAGCAGCAAAAGCAAAAGTAGGAGTAAACCTGTTGAGGCTGGCTTCACTGGACTAGTGATTGTCGATGAGGGTTGGACGGGAAGATTTTGTAAGCAACGAGTGATTCGAGGGTCGAATCCGATTGTGATGCAGCTACCACTTAATGGCCCAAGAATTCAGGCCGAAAAATCTACATCAGCGAAGTTTTGATCGAAGCGTTTCACCCGACCAGACGACGCTTGGGTTAACCTCTTGAGCCGTAAACCGACGAGCGACGCTCGGCAATCCTGGTACTCAAAACGTTAACTCGGCTAATGTAACGCTGCCACTGGACAATTGCAAGCCGTAGCCGTTTGGGGAGTGTTGTATTGGTGATTCTGTTTGTAGCAGGGCAGAAGCGTCCAACGGCTACCCGAAGGCAAGATCGCTAAACGGCAAGCCGCAGGCGACTGCTCTATGAGCTGGAGGAAGAGAAGAACACAGTCGCCTGCGGCTTGCCGTTAAACGAATTGTCGCCGAGTGAGAGAAGAACAGTCGCTTGCGGCTTGCCGTTAAACGCCGTTAAACGAATTGCTTCGGAGGACGGCTGTTACTCTTTGAACTTGGGCCGAATCGGCTTGTAATGGCCGGCTCCGACTGGAATGAGGCGTGGTGCTCGATCACCAGTCGCCAAAAATGGAGGCTGGTCGATCTTCAACCCCGCTGGTCCATAAAGATGATTGA
>CAYWNG010000608.1:0-4186 GCA_964458685.1 uncultured Pirellulaceae bacterium | reverse complement strand
CACAAAGATCCACCGCTTGGCAGCAGGTGGCTACGAAGATCCACCGCCTGGCGGCGGGTGGCTACAAAGAACCACCGCCTGGCGGCGGGTGGCTACGAAGATCCACCGCTTGGCAGCGGATGGCTACGATAAGAGAGACACAAAATGTCTGACGACGAAATTTTCTGTGAAGCACTCGAACTAGAGAACGAAGCCAACCAACGCAAGCTGGTTGAATCTTTGTGTGAAGGTGATAAGGATCAGTTCCAGCGAGTCTGGCAGCTCTTGGCGACACATCACCAAATGCAGGGCTCTGACGAAGACAGTCAATCCATCCTCGATCGCCCCGATGCTGTGTTTCAGGCCTTCTCCGGAGTCGATGAACTTAAGCCCGGCAAGCAGGTTGGAAAGTATGTTCTTGGCGAGCTAATTGGTCAGGGCGCAACCAGCTTGGTCTTTCGCGCGCGCCAGTTGATGCCTGTCGAGCGCGATGTGGCGCTTAAACTCCTCAAGCCAGGCATGGACTCGCAACGCATATTGGCTCGATTTGGCCTTGAACATCAAGTGATCAAGCGGCTTGAACACCCCGGCGTAACGCCTGTTTATGATGCGGGTGTTCAAGACAATGGCCGACCATACTTTGCGATGGAGCTAATACCCCATCCGCTAACCATTACCGAGTACGCCGAGAGCTTTGAACTAGAGTCACTTAGCCGCGTTCAGTTGATGATCGCAACCTGCGAGATTGTCCAACACGCTCATCAGCGGGGCGTGATCCACCGCGACCTCAAACCATCCAACATCTTGATCGAAGGCGTCTCGCAACCGTTTCCCAAGCCGCGAATCATCGATTTTGGAATTGCAAAAATCATGCACCCCAGCGATGACTCAAGCAATTTCACGACGCTTGGCGACCGCTTTGGCACTCCAGCCTACATGAGCCCCGAGCAAGCCCTAATGCCCGCTGGCAGCGTGGACATACGCAGCGATGTCTACTCCCTGGGTGCCATCCTCTATGAACTGCTGACCGGCTTAACTCCGCGCAAGGCGTCCATCGCTTCTGCCATCGAGCCGTCGTGGACAAGCAGTGCGTATTGGGAGTACGAAATTAAAGCACCTTCGCGCGTGAAGAAGTTGCAAGACAAACCACAGAAGCCCGCTCCATTGCGAAAGAAGATCCTAAAGTTTCAGCGGACACAGCAGGCCGAAAAAACCTCAAGCGGATCACTGCACGAACTGGACTGGATCACACTAAAAGCCATCGCCAAAGACCGACAGTATCGCTATCAGACGGTAGCTGACCTGCAACGTGACCTGCAACGGTTCTTAAATGGCGAGCCTGTGGAAGCGGCAGGCCCAAGCCTTGCCTATCGCGTTAAAAAGTTGATCAACCGCAACCGGACTATCTCGATTGCCGCGACAGTCACTCTGCTGACAATCATCATCACATCCGTCATGACAACGACCTACGCCTTTCGTGCGCATGACGCGCAGCAGCAAGTCCAGCATCAACTGCGAGAAACTCTGGATGCCCAAAAAGCATTACGGCTCGAGCGAGACCGAGCCGAAGAGTCCATGCGGCAATCCCAATCGCTGTTGCGCGTATTCCAAGTGCAGTCCGTAACGCACCGCGCTCTCAATCGCTACCTGAAACAGGTATTCGAGGCATCCCAACGCGCTCTCTTGGAAGAGCAACCCAAGGCGGGACCAGAGATCCTAATCGACGTTGAAGTACTGACGAAACCTCACGACCGGTTGATCGTGCGGGGAGACTGGACGTGGGCCTCGAGTCAATTCCCGGCAGAGATCATTAATGCCTCATTCCAATTCAGTAGCAAGGAGGCTGCGAAAGCCCTGCAGGCAACGCAGGACACATCGCCTCCAGCGCAGATCAGTACGACACAAGTCTCCCAGCAGGCCACGCAGCAGGGACAACCCCTTCAGCATCATACGGATCATCCAGATGCTGTGACTGCCGCGCAACCTCGCACTTCTGAGCAATGGCAATCGTTTCAAGGTATCCTGCTAGAAGAGTTAAGAAGCGTGTTACCAAACAACGATCCTTTCATCGCCGAGGTGCTCGATAACTGCGGCTTGCTTGCTCTGGAGCGGAATTCACTTGCGGAAGCCGAGTCGTCCTTAGCTGAGTCGATCCGCATTTGGGAGCTATGCAAGGAGTATCCTGCGAATCTAGCGCAGTCTCAACTTTTCTTTGCTGAGGCATTGTTGAAATTGGGGCGTGCCGAGGACTCGAAAGCCATGCTGGACAAGGCGAGCGAGTCACTCGACCAGATCCCTGCCCAAAACCCTCACGTTACGGCCCTTCGTCAATTCCAACATCAACTGCGTTCGAAACTAAAGACAACGGACTAGCTTGTATCCGCAGCGGTAGCCACCGTCGCCAGTCGGTGGATGTGCTGCGTTGATTCCCAGGACCAACCACCGCTTGGCAGCGGGTGGCTACGAGTAGCCAACGTCGCCAGTCGGTGGATGTGCTGCGTTGATTCCCAGGACCAACCACCGCTTGGCAGCGGGTGGCTACGAGTAGCCAACGTCGCCAGACGGTGGATGCGCTGCGTTGATTCCTCACGACTGTCCACCGCTTGGCAGCGGGTGGCTACGACTACCTCAAAAAAAATCTAAGAAATTCTTCCAGATTCATGAGGGAATCGCTGATCACATTTCGCACTTAGACGCAGTAACTTCGGCTGTGTCCATTTCTAAGAGTTTGTTCGAGTAGCATATGACCCTGCAACTTCATCGTGTGGCTTTTTCGTTAGTGCTTTTGGCAATTGGTTGTGCTTCTGCAGCGTGCCAAGACCCACAAGCGAACACAAAAAACGAATCTTCAAATACGCTCCAAATTGGCGACAAAGCTCCCAAGCTAGAGGTTGACCACTGGCTAGGTGGAGCAGCGGTTGAATCGTTCGCCAAAGGTAATCTGTATGTTGTGGAGTTCTGGGCGACATGGTGTTCGCCTTGCATCAAATCGATGCCACACTTAAGTGAATTAGCAGAGCGATATTCCAAGGACGGACTGGTTGTTGTAGCGACGACCAAGGCCGACGAGGCAAATACTCGCGAAGCTGTAGAGCAGTTCATCAGCGGCCCCGGAAAAGATTTTCGCTTTCGATACGCAATGTGTGAAGGTGATGCAACCTACAAAGCCTACATGGAAGCTTCGGGGCAAAAAGGCATCCCCTGTAGCTTTGTGATCGATCGAGAAGGCAAGTTGGCCTACATCGGGCACCCTCATGACCTAGACTATGTTCTCGAACGTCTTGTTTCCGGGAAATGGCGAGGAAAAGCAGATGCTGACGAAATCCGAGAAATGAATGAATCCATCGGCAAGTTAGGCAGCATGGCGATGACCGACCCGGATAAGGCCTTGCAGATTGTGGAGCACATTCGCCGCGTGAACCCACAAAGAGCCAAGGGCCTCGATTTCTCGTACGTCGAAGTCATGGTTCTCTGCCAAAAGAAAATGTTTGATCGAGCCAAGGAAGTTATCGAATCATTGAGCAAAGACAATGGCAAGGCAACGGATTGGGGAGCGATAGCGATGCTTAGCGGCTTACTCGGCTCCAAGGAATCGAACCCCGAAGGTAAGCACCTCGACTTTGCTACGACCAAACTCCAAGCCGCGGAAGATGCTCTTAAAGATGACTGGCAAAACTTGATTCAAGTTGGTGTTGCCTATCAGATTTTGGGAAATGCTGCCAAGTACAAGGAGTGCATGGCAAGAGTTATCGAAAAGTGCCCTGACGAGCAAATGAAGAAAACGTTGCAAATGGCGATCGAAATGCAACAAAAGGCAGCCGGAAAGTAAACTCCTCGATTCGATCTAGGTATCTCAGTATCCTTGGAAACCCGCGATAGTAGGTGAGCGCAATGTTTCGAAGTTGCAGTAGGTTACTGAAAGTTGCTCGTCTTGTAGCCGGTTTGTGGTTGTACTGCATTAGTACCTTGGTGCTAGGGCAAAGCTTCGATACACCAGGGTCGCTTAATCCTATTGTCCCTGGGTACTTTGCAGATCCAACGATCAAGAAGTTCGGCGACCATTACTATCTCTATTCGACGACGGATGGTAATGGCGGCGGTCGCGCGCCATCGCAGGTTTGGGTTTCCAAAGACTTTCGAAACTGGACGCTTGTGCCCATGAACTGGCCTAAAGCTGGCGAGAACTATTGGGCTCCCGAAGTCATCG
>CAYWNG010000607.1:0-4196 GCA_964458685.1 uncultured Pirellulaceae bacterium | reverse complement strand
TAGACGTATCGAACTTGAAAGGCGGCTGAACCTCGCTCCGGTTTGCTAGTTCAATCAGTCCAATGCAGTGCAGTAGAACTTGCTCCAAGCATTCCTGGTAAGTCTTGCCGGTTTCAACAGCTCTCTTTTCACAGGCCAGCTTGATACCCGAAGTGATTAGCAACCCAGGCCATCTCATTGGGAATGGATAAACTAGCACGCCTTCACCAACGAAATACGCAGAGGATGGACTACGCTCCATTGTAAGGCCATGCAATTGGTTCCCTGCCTGAATCTTTCTTGGGGTCATAGGGTTACCTCATCAAAAGCGGAGTTGGCGCAAGCGCCAAAGGCGGTCTAAGCTTCTGCCGCCTCAGTCAATTCTATGATCCGCAGTTTCAACTGCTTGGCAAGTTCATTCTCGTTGGCCCTGGCCAAGTGATGCAACGCCTGTTCAAGATGGTCCAAAGTGGTCGGGTTTCGCTGATCTGTGGTAACGCCCGTGGTAACGAATTTCCAGCCAACCGATTTACCCATGTTTTTGTTGGTGATTCGATGCACTGCTCGATCGTTGACATCGTTGAGGTCACAGATTCGAGTTCTGTACCGCCCACTAGTGAAAACCTCAGGTAAAGCGACGATTTTCCTGAGGTTTTCTCGTTTCTGGCATTCATCGGCGATCGTCTCGACATTGACAGGAATGGACTGGTTTTGACCATTCTGGCCAGTTATTGGTGCAAGCGTTCGTATATCACTTTGCGGACGGCGGAAACATGGCGCGAACGACAGCACGCTTTCGACCGTCCAAACTTATCTCATCTGAGTACCTCGACAGCTATTTGGCATCTCCATTTTGCCAAAACTGGTTGAAGGCGAATTATCGAGGTCGCACAAGCATGCCAAAGGTAAACATCGCTGACGTAATCCGGCTGCCAATCCCGCTTGCGCCAATCAGCGAGCAACGAGTCATTTGCGATAGAGTTCGACATGCCAATAAACAGTATGAAAACGTAAGAAATGCAATATTCCCAGCATTGAGCGAATGCACTGATCTCGACCAATCCATCCTCGCCAAAGCCTTCCGCGGCGAGCTGGTTCCCCAAGACCCCAACGACGAGCCCTCCTCGGTGATCTTGGAACGCATCCGAGCAGAGCGAGCCTCCGAATCATCCACGAAATCCTCCCGCCGATCCTCCAAACCCAAGAGTCAGCGAGGGTATAGATGCGAAATGATCGAAAGCCCGGCGAGAGCATCAAGTCGAACGAATCGATAAGCAGTCCGCAATGCGCTAACTCGAATAGGTGTCGTGATGTCGGATGCTGAACTATACCGAATTGAAGAGTTGCCAGCGGACGAGTTGGATGGGGCCTCGGGGGCGAAACGTAAGTTCCGTTTTGAGTTCATCGGAAAAGCTCCCAATCCTAGATTTCCATTCACCGTTGCCAATGAAGTTGTGTCAAACTTCATCGCAATGGTGCTTGGCTTTGAAGTCCCAACGGTTCTCCCAACTGTTCTCGCCCAAGAACCGTTTGCAATGGTGCTTTGGTTCAAGCATGCTGCGAGCAGGCAAGATGGACCTCCGATAAGTTCCGCTCAACTTAGAGAATTGGTCAGCTTGAACTCCGATGAGGTGCATGGTGCCATCATTCTCGATTTGTACTTGGCGAACACCGACCGAGCTTTCGGCCCGCAACGAAGAAATATCGCCTTCGATGACTCGGGAAGACTCGTCCTGTTCGACTTTGGAAATGCGCTTTTCTACCGAAATCGGGAGCACATCGGCATCAAAGCTGGCATTGAAAGGCTCGACGCGGTCGAATCCGATATTCGGCAGATGTTCGACAAACAGCAGGAGAATCCGCAGGACTACTACTTTCAGCTACTCACCGACTGGTCTCTCGTCGAAAAATGGTGTGAGCGACTGCGACAGATTCCCGAGTATATAATTGAGACGGCCGTGCGGCGAATCCCCGAATCGATCGTGCCGCCTGATGGCGATGAACGGAGCGATTGGAACGCTTTTTGAAACGGCGTGCGAACTACCTTATGGACCACATTCGAAACAACCTCGATCTATTTCCTGGCCTAAACGGAGGCCAATCATGAGTATCTTCCATTACGCACTGATTCGTTTTGTACCAGACGCCGAAAGAATGGAACCGATCAACATCGGCGTTGTTCTCCAGGGTGGAGGCAAAATTGCATTCAAATTGAGTCCGCATGTCGCGAAACGCAAAGACATTGACACTCAGATCTACCAGAAATGGCGTAAGTTCTTCGAACTTGAAATCGATGGTCCTGCCGTACCACTATTTCAACCGCCTAAGGACTCCCCTGACTTCATTAGGCACCTTGGCAGCTTGTGCGAAAGCACGATTACGATCACTCGCCCCTTGATTCAGGACATTCGAGAGCAGATATCATTCGAAGAGGCGTTGGAGTCAATCTACGATCGACTTGTCGCTCCTCCGGAGCAAAAGAAGAAGCAACCGGAACGCCCGACTTCGCACTTCCGCCAAATCGAAGACGAAAAGGACTTTCGAAGACGCGGCATGAAGAAGCATCCGTATATTGCCGTGCCCGGAAATAAGCACTGGAACGCCTTCAGGCAGGTCTTGAATGGTCAGGACATCGTCATCGACAAGATTGAGGTCGGAAACTTCGTTGGTTTAACTGCTGACGAGATTCAGAAACTTTCAAGTGGTGCGGAGAATTTCTTGGCTAGCTTTCTTAAGTCCAAGTCAGATGCGGGAAGACCGACACGCTACTGCCTGATTGCAGATCAGCTTGTGACCAAGTTCACTGAGCAAGCCGACGAAGACTTTGCGATCATGCAAGAGGAGCTTGAAAACGTTAAGGCCTTTGTTAAGAGACTCGGTGGCGAGGTCTTGGATCAGCCCAGCGACATACTAGGTTTCACCGAAGATATTGATCGTCGCCTGCCAAAGCTGGAGGAAGTTTCTTAACGCTTGTGCCGACTTGGCGTTGAGCCGGAGAGCCTGATCCAGAAACTGCCAAAATTCATGGACGGATAAGATTCAAGAAATTGTTGGTAAAGACGCGTTTCATAGAATTTGAGTTAGGGATTCTTCGATGCGTTCTCTTTTAGCCACATTGCGCGGAACTTCAAAACGTGTGCGTGTGCTCTAGTTTCCGAAGTCACTTCACCGCCCTTTGCCCCAACCTTTTTTCGGTCATTCACATGCTGCCAACTGATCAAAGCAAGCTTTTGACATTCAAGTATTCCATCAAGCCGTTCCTTCTTGGTCTTAGCCGCATCTAGATGGGCGTTCACTAGTTCAAGCTGGCCTTCAATTAGAAGCTGAAGGTTGTCAACTCCGCTATTGTACTTCACTTGCAAGGCAGCCACGTTTGTCCGCAGGGCTTCAATACGCTGCTTCTGTACTTCCTCTAGCTCAGAATCAATCAAGCCGGGCGGTAATACACCATTGCCAACTTCACTAAGCTTCTGGGGGCTCGTGTCTGATTGACCAAACACCGATGAGCAAATAACCAATGTCAGTAGAAGGCTTCGCATGACTCGCTCCTTTGATTGAGAGTTCTACTTCGAATGGGATCATAACTGTTGAATTCTCTTGATGCAATCATTTCACATGCTGTCCTATCCAGTGTCGTATCATGGGCCGAGGTAATGGCCCAGCTCTCGACTTCGAGCATTCTCCCCGCGTTAGGCCTCAAGGCCTCCTTGGTTGTCTGGATGGCAGGGGCGGCGAAGATCGCAAGAACCGTGGCATGAGAGGTACGCTCCGAGGTTGTTGACCGAAGCGGAGCGAGGCAACAACAGATGGGCGTGTGAACTTAAGTGTTCAGTCCAAAGCAATGCGATGTCACACTAAGTGATGTCGAACTAAGCCACTGTCAGTGGGCGCTCAAAGGATACCACTCATGAGCGCCTGAAAGGGTACCAGTTGTAACCCGAAGGAGCGGTGATTATCGAAGAGTGTTTTCTGTTCTGAAAACACTCTAGAGAGAGGCACCGTGGCAAGACAACTGGCAATGGATAAAGTACTGGCAATCAAGCACTTAGAGCAAGCAGGCTACTCGGAGCGAAGAATCGCTGAGCAGCTCGGAGTTTCGCGCAAGGCGGTTCGGAACCATTTGGGCCGAAATGGCGCAAAGGATACCAAAGCGCCCACCGGGTCGGCGCTCACCGGCTCTGTTCCTTCAAAGGATACCAAGGCGCTCACCGGGTCCA
>CAYWNG010000606.1:0-4197 GCA_964458685.1 uncultured Pirellulaceae bacterium | reverse complement strand
AAAGTAACTAATAGAGGTAAACGAAACGATGTCCGACGCCAAGCTCAAACGAAGCGAGGATCACAGCATATGGATGAAGCACATCCAAGATGAAGTGGGGGAAACTCTGAAAATGTTAGCGGCAACAAGATCGGAACAAGACGTAGTTATTCGACTGGATGGTCGCGAGGGAACCTGGACGCGATTCAAGTCACTTCCAAATGGATCAATGTCCACGGGATTCAAGTGCAAAGACAAGAATGCCCGACAGATCTGGAACGAGATTCCCGTCAACGCTACCGTTGTCTTCGAAGTGGTGCGAGTTATCGGTGATAACAACTCAATGGCAAGCATAAAGTCGCCAGCTTTAGACGCGGAAACCCAAAAAAAGACACGCGAAACATGCCAATCCGTTTTAGAGCCTCTGCTCAACAAGATGCCTGGGGATATCCTCTGCATAGGAGTTGATGTCGCTTGGTGGGGTGGATCGAAGAAGTCAAAAGAAAGCCGTGCCGAAGCGCTCGCCTTCTCAAAAAGGTCCTCTACTAAGTGGGGGACACTTGAGCTCGCCTTCGTTGATCTGGATCCAACATTCGTGAAGGATGCTGATGAGTATACTCCTAACGCTGATCCAGACGCGCAGATTTTGTTCAACGAGCTAACGCGAGTGATTGATCGCTTTAGTGAGATAGATCGAGTCGTTATCGCAGTCGATGTGCCGTTCCCTTGCTGTTGACCGCGGTCTCCCCTCGCCCAAGAAGGCAAACGCCAAAGGTGACAGAGGCGGGGTTTACCGGCAATGCGATGAGGCTTGGATGAAAGCGCGGGCTAAATCGCCAGCAGGTTGGACGGGCGTCAACGTTTTGCCAGGAGCACCGACGGTTCCAAGATGCCAGGAGTTATTAAAAAAGCTACGGGCAGTTGGTTTTGAAGTATTCGGTCTTTGCGACACTGCCCACAAATACCAAATTATCGAGTGTTTTCCCAATGAAATCGTTTGGAGCGTGGGGGCTTCCGGTCTCGATCCAAGACTTCGGCCGGACTCGCTTCAGCAATACAAGCGTTTGGGAAAGAAGTCCCTGCCTTTACCTGCAGATTTATTTCACGCTACTTGGGAAGGAACATTGAAACGAGCAATGTTGCTTGCTGGATGCGATGATTCGTTGATTTCCAATTGGACATTGAGTTTCAAAACTTGGATAGAAACAAATTCAACTTGCTTTGACAATGTAGCCCGTATCGGTTTCACCGGAAAAGCTTTTGATGATGCAGTTGAATCTGTTCTGTCGCTCACAGCCGCGATGGCATTTGTAGATGGCAAGGCTCATATCCATTCGGGAACTGATCCTGAGGACGGGCACATCATCGGACCTGGTCAGGGAAAAGTGTCATGATACCAACCCTCGGACTTGACTTAGATGGTGTCATTACTGACGCGCCGGAGTTCTTCTCGGCTTGGACGCATTCGTGGCCAGGGAAGGTGATTGTGATTACTTATCGACGTGATCGAGCAAAGGCAATTGCAGATCTCGACGAACGCAGCATCCGTTATGACGAAGTTGTGTTGGTCAATCGCTTCGAAGCTAAAGCAGAAGTGATTGCTGAATATGGTGTGACGTTGTACGTCGACGACCAACCCGAGATGCTTAAACATATACCAGCGGGCGTGCATGTCATGCTGTTTCGCAACGAAGGCAACTACGACTTCAAAGAACGACTTTGGATGTTTAGTAGCCAAACTGGAAAGCAGGTCTGTTGATGGAAGAGCAATTGTCGAAAGTCGCTGAGTTCCATCGTGGTATCAAAGAAAAGACCGCTGCAGCGACTACTCTGCTTGATTGTACTCCCGACTTGGATCTCCAGCTTGCCAAGGGACTGCGTCATTTGATTGCCAGTATACCGACTCAACAAAGGCAAGATTCACACCTATGTCGACGCGCACTCATGGCCATCGAGGAACTGGCTGAGTGGATCGAAGCACACGTGGAGGCTGATCTGATTGCGGCCGCAGACGCGTTGGGGGACAGGTTATACGTGCTCCTAGGCGATGCTGTTGCAACGGGCTTGCCAATTGAACGCATATTCGACGAAGTGCATCGCTCGAATATGACCAAACTCCCCAGCAACGATGCAACTGGCAAAGGAACTAAAGCCACCGGCTTTGAACGGCCGCAATTACAGAAGATCCTTCTGGATCAAACAACCAAAGGTTGACCATGGCCACAGTACAACCCATTAGAAATCGTGATGCTCGCTTCTGTCGTGATTGCGGTGGCCCACTGACCATAGTTTTTGATGACTACAAAATCTGTAAAAACACGACGACCGTTGGTGAACAGAAGGACCCGAAAGATCTTTGTGAGTCGTTGGGCAGGGAAGGTCGATTATTTTGTGAATTCAGTGGAACGCGTGTTGCTCCGGGTGAGACCGTTTGTCCAAACTGTAAGCGTAAAGCTTCCAACCCGTGAAAGGTGTTCAGAGTGAAACCACAAATCGGTATTTGGTGGGATAACGGACAACAGATCATCGCCTTCAGCATGTCGCCCAGGAAGCCTGATCCGGCGACCGGATTGTGCGACAGCGACTATTCACACAATGATCAGTGGCCCGAAGCTGCGATGCAGTTTGGTGCCTCGCCGGACGACGACTACTTTTCCGTGCCCCGCGGCCGAGTCAAATTCGAACCCGCCACTGGTAAGTACATCATACTTCATGGAAACAAGACTTCGGCAAGTCGATTGCCTTTGATTGCAGCCAAGTTTGGATTGACCAACTGGGAAGCTCGCAAGGATGGCCATTACGTCATCACTTGAGTCTTCTAGGTTGAAGAGAACTGGGCTCGCGGGATCTAGGTCGCTTGGCTTCCGTAGGATCTGTCCGTAATATCTGTCCGGAAGATCTTGATTTTCTGTAATGGCACATGGAGTGATTTGACAAGATGGCCAGCCAAATCCCGTGCTTCTAGGAATTTTTGAACAAAGTTAACGCAATGTTCTACTTTGCGTCTGTTTGGATATTTAGAAGGTACTCCTCTTAACTTGGGAACTTTAGAAATGTCGAAACAAGAGATTCGTGATCGATCCGGCAAGTTGATTGGCACTATCGAATCAATTGGCGGAGGACGCTTTCGGGCCTACACAACAATGAATCGGCACGTTGGGACGTATGAAAGCGACAAGGATCGGACCTATCTTCCAAACAACACATTGGTCGGTAGCGGAAACCATCTTGTGGCGTTGCTCTACGAAGCCAAGTGAACCAACCGCGCAGCATAAATGCAAATGCGTTTTCGATCATCACTCCAGGTCACTCCATGCGTAAGGAAAACTTTTGATGACCTACGTTTACCGCTGTATTTACTTCAGTTTCCGGAATTTGATCTTCCACCGCGAATTGAGACACGATCCGGTCGTAACTCGGCGCTTACTGGCTGAGTTGGAAAGGTCATCAGGCCCAGACGAAGCCAAGGATGACGCAGTACTGCGGAGTATGCATGATTTGATGACGCAGTTTCTTCTTGCAAGCGTGGGGCTTCGGATAGCTTATGAACCCCAACAAAGAATCCCCCGCGGCGTTTGGCTCACCGCATTACAACGCGAGACTATCAAAAAAGTAAGCGCGTATGGCTATCAGGCGGGACTGCTTGAGAACTAGCAAAGTAACTTAAGAATCGGCTGGATGGGAAGAGAAAAATTCATTCGTGATTCGACTAAGGAGATCTCATTGAAAAGTTCTAAAGACGCAGAGTTCGGCATAACCGTCTTATCGCGGATTGATTTCGAAGATCGGTACATCGCCGACGGACCTTATCTGCTGATCACCATACGCAAGCCCGGGACGCGGTTTGTAAGCTTGGCGGACCAACCGAACTGCGCTGCACAACTACGCCTCATGTTTCACGAGCATGATGGCGAGCGATTCAACTCGCAAGGCGTGGTTGTTGAGTTCTGTGAGCGACAAGCAAAACGGATAGTTGAGTTTGTCAGGGACAATCGATTTAAGGCTAAGGTTCTGGTGCTTCAAAGTGAATTTGCAAGCCAAGAGGTGGTGGCGATTGGAATCGCCATTGGTCGTTGGTTGAATACCCCCGTATCGTGGAGCATTTCCTATGTGGACCCGTCAAATGTAGCAATCGCAATGGTCACACGAGCGGCAGAAGAACTTTTGGTTCTTCCGACCTTTTTGTGGGTGGGTAGTATGAGAGACGGGGCCAGCCCC
>CAYWNG010000605.1:0-4201 GCA_964458685.1 uncultured Pirellulaceae bacterium | reverse complement strand
GCGGCTACGGTTTCGCTACGCTTCCACCGTCTGGCGACGGTGGCTACGGTTTCGCTACGCTTCCACCGTCTGGCGACGGTGGCTACGGGTTCGCTACGCTTCCACCATCTGGCGACGGTGGCTACGGGTTCGCTACGCTTCCACCATCTGGCGATGGTGGCTACGGGTTCGGGGCTACGCGACTGAAATTCTCGAAAGATGCTGAAAGAAACGGCGATTTCCAACGTGTATACTTGCAGGGATCTATGCCTTTGACGAGAACAACCCATGTACGACGCTCCAGAAACACGACTTAGCTTGCTGCTGCGACTGGGCGATTTAGCCGACAACCAGGCGTGGAGCGAGTTTCTTGCGATCTACCAGCCGCTGGTGTTTCGCTTGGCAGTTCGTCAAGGCTTGCAAGATGCCGATGCCCATGACTTGGTTCAGACGCTGTTCGCTCGAGTTGCCAAAAAGGCCAGCAATTGGCAAGCCGATCCGTCTGTAGGTTCGTTTCGTGGGTGGCTGGCAATTACCACCCGAAATCTGGTCATCGACCATTTTCGTAAACAGCAGCGACAGCCGGCCTACATCTCCGACTCGCAATTGCACAACGTGTCCGCTGATTCTATCGACCAAGACTTCGATCTTCAGCAGCGGCGGCAATTATTTCAGTGGGCGGCCAGCCGCTGTCGTAACGAATTCACCTCAAAGACTTGGGATGCCTTTTGGCTGACGGCCATCGAAAACAAAGCGGTTGCCGATGTTGCCAGCCAGCTATCGATCTCCACCGGTGCGGTCTACATCGCCAAGAGTCGTGTGCTGGCACGAATCCGTTCCCTTGTTGAGAGCTCAAGTTTTGACACTCATTCGGCGAGCATGTTGTGATGAGAACACAAGAATGTCTGGACCCTCAGACGCTAAACCACCTTTTGAATCAAGCTTTGACAGCCGAGCAATCGCGAGCTGCCGAACAGCACATCGACCAATGCGCGAATTGCCAGCGGGAGCTTGAGAGGATGGCCGGTGATCAACACTGGTGGAGCGATGCTGCTAACTTGCTGTCCACTAGCGATGGACTGGCAACGTTGAGCGTCAACAACGCGACAGACCCCAGCGAACATCACCGCGCCAAAGTTGCGACGTTAAAGCAAGTCCGACAAATATTGCAGTCGCCCTCGCATCCTGAGATGTTAGGACGGCTGGATGGATACGAAATCGAGAGCTTCTTGGGTCAAGGCGGTTTTGGCGTGGTCTTTAAGGCTCACGACTCCGAGCTTAATCGTCCCGTTGCCATCAAAGTTCTCGCTCCGCATCTTGCTAGTAGCGGAGTCGCTCGACGGCGATTTGCAAGAGAAGCTCAGGCCGCAGCGGCTGTAGTACATCCGAATGTTGTGCCGATTCACGCCGTGCAATCGGAAGTCGATTTTCCATACTTGGTAATGTCCTACGTTCCTGGATGTTCTCTACAATCCTTTGTGCAGGAGCATGGTCCGCTGGATTCCAAGTCGATCATTCGCATCGCTTCGCAAGTAGCCGCGGGACTGGCCGCCGCGCATCGCCAAGGCTTGGTCCATCGCGACATCAAGCCCGCGAACATTCTGCTCGAGAACGGACTCAGTCGCGCGCTGATTACCGATTTCGGTTTGGCTCGAGCTGCTGACGATGCGGCTGCATCACAAACAGGCTGGCTAGCCGGAACACCGCATTACATGTCGCCCGAACAAGCTCAAGGGGCCGACCTAGATGGTCGAAGCGATCTGTTTAGCTTGGGTAGTGTCATCTACTTTATGGCAACGGGCCGCGAGCCGTTTCGAGCGTCGCAACCGTTGTCGATTCTACAGAAGATCGCTTCCGATCAACCCATGGCTGCGCATCGCGTCAATTCGGACGTGCCGCGACAGCTTTCTCGAGTCGTAGATCGATTGCTGGAGAAGAAGCCCGAAGATCGAATTCAGTCGGCTCAGCAACTTTGCGAACTCCTGGAAAGTTATCTGGCCCACCTTCAACAGCCGCAAACGATGTCGCTTCCAAGACTGCCAGTGTCGCGGCGTCATTGGCGTAGGTTCGGCTATGTAGCCGCAGCTATCGGCCTGTTTCTTGTTGTGGGCTTGGGAATCGGCAGCTTGTTGCAGAATTGGAAAGCTGATCCTGGCCTCCAACAAACGCAAGCCAGCGGACTGGAGCTTTCTCCGCAGGAGAGTATCGCTTCGTTCCGAGCACTACAGGCCGAACTGAACCAAGGCGAAAGTCAGGCAGCCGAAGTCGATCGAGAGATTGCCGACCTCGCGCGGTCGATCCAAGCCATGGAACAACAGCTCAACGCCGTTCGTGTCAATTCGCCTTCCGTCAATTCGCCTTCAGTCAATTCGCCCTCAGTCAATGCCTTGAAGGACAATATCTTGGAAGACTCAGTCCGCGAAGAAGCTTTACGGCTGGATGCTGAACTGCGATACATCGAGGATAAGGGTTCGTCCAGCTTGGATAGTTCTATTTGGGATAGGCCAAAATTGGATCTGCCAAAATAGCCTAAAGCAAACGACTTGATTGGTTCTAGGGCTGTCTCTTGGTATCATATCGTTTTGAACTGATGTGATACTTCGAGGGCCAACTATGATCAATTCCTCTCTTACAACGGTGTACAGAACCGTTCTTTCGACTCTCTTTTTTGTTGGATTGGCAGCCAACCTCTTCGGGCAAGCGTCACCAGCCTTTGTTGTCAAATTGCCCAAGCAAGTAACGGACAAGGCAATAACGGGCCGTGTGCTTGTTTTTGTGACTACAAACAAACAAAAACAACCCATTAAGAGCTTAAGCTGGTTCGGCCCCGAACCGTTTGCGGCGATGGAAGTCACCCAACTTGCACCAGATGCGTCGGTTATCGTTGACGACAAAGCAGACTGTTTTCCTGAGCCAATCTCGAAATGGCCCGACAAAACCTACCGAGTTCAGGCTATCCTAGATCATGACTTCTATTATCCCGAGGCCGCAGACGGACCAGGCAACTTCTACAGCGAAGTAGTTACCTGGACTCCAAGTACTCAACCAAGAATTGAGCTAGTGCTAGATCAAGTAGTTCCCGAGTTTGAATATGTCGACACGGACCGACTTAAGTTCGTTCAACGAAAAAGCGACTTGCTCTCCAAGCACTTTGGCCGAGACATCGTCGATCGCGCTGCGGTAATATTGCCGAAGAGCTACGAATCGCAACCCGACCGTCGCTATCCTGTTTACTACGAAATCACAGGATTTGGCGGGAATTTGCGCAGCATGTCAGGTCGTGGTCCAGGCTCGCGACCAGGGCGTGACGGAGAGCAAGAGTTCATCCATGTCATGCTAACCGGTGAATGCAAATACGGTCACCATGTCTATGCTGACAGCCTAACCAATGGACCCCGCGGCGAAGTCTTAGTCAAAGAACTGATTCCACACATCGACGCTAACTTTCGCACGATTGCTGCGACCGATGCTCGATTTGTTGGAGGCCACAGTAGCGGTGGTTGGTCCAGCCTTTGGCTGCAAGTGACCTACCCGAGCACTTTTGGTGCGGTCTTCAGCACTTCACCGGACCCAGTCGATTTCCGAGACTTTCAAGGCACAGACCTGTATGCCTCGCCGACTCAAAGCGTTTACATCGACGCAAACGGCAATCGCCGCCCATTGGCGCGACAGGGCACGAACGTCATCCTGCGCTACGATGACTTCTGCAAGATGGATCAAGCATTGGGACGAGGCGGACAGATGCGATCTTTTGATGCCGTCTTCAGCCCGCTAGACTCCAAAGGTGAGCCCATGCGATGTTGGCACACAGCGACCGGTCAAGTTGATCCGGCAGTTGCCGAGTATTGGAAACGATACGACATTAGCCTGATACTTTCTGAGAATTGGGACAAGTTGAAGGAGCCGCTAGCCGGGAAGATCCACATTGCCATGGGCGACTTGGATACCTTCTACCTCGAGGGTGCCACGTTCAAGTTGGCCGATCGGCTCAAGGAACTCGGTAGTGACGCACAGATTGAAATAGTCCCAGGGGCCAGCCATAACTTGCCGCCCACCGTGCTTCAGAAGATGCGGAAGAAGATGATGGAAATCTACCTGAAGAACTACAATTCCGACGGAAGTAAGAAGTCGTAATTGGACGAATAATCGCAGGGAGCCCGAAGAGCGGACGGGACGTCCGCGAACCCAAACCGACGAGACGGGACGTCCGCGAACCAAGTCC
>CAYWNG010000604.1:0-4211 GCA_964458685.1 uncultured Pirellulaceae bacterium | reverse complement strand
GCACACTAACACTTTATTATAATGGGGTCAATGCGGGGTCTTATAATCGAACGCTGCCACCATCCAGTAGGACCGTGTCGTGATCTTCAATCATCCGACTGGCCGTGATCGCAATCTGTCGCTTTTTCTCCCATTTGTCTGCGCGTTTGTGCTCGAAAATCTTCAGTGTGGCCGACGGACCTGTGGAAAATACTCCACCATGGGTTCGTTGCGCTTCACCTTCAGCTTCCAAGTAGTCCAAATCGCGTCGAATGGTCGATTCGCTAACATCAAGTGCCGCTCTAAGGTCTGGAATCGAGACAAAACCCTGGCTCCGAATCAACTCTCGGAGCTTCGCGCGGCGCATCTCCGTAACGTTAATCGTGCTCAAAATCGCTCGCCCCAGGCCAACAGTAAGGCAGGAATCTATCGAAACGTGATAAGATTCTACCATTCTAATGAATGAATTCAATCAATCCAAGCATTGATTTGGATAAATAGGCAGGATGTGAGGGCGAATCGGCTGCCTGAGTGTCATTCTATTGGGTGGTTTGATATGCGCCGCGTTGAAAAAACAGCCGCCAAGCGTTAGAGAGCGTCCCGCTTAGGCGGCCGGTGGCCGCTCTGAACTAGCCGCAACGCGTTAGCGTCCGGTTATGCCTGCATTTAAAAGCCGTTATTCCGCAGTTTTCGATCAGGCAAAATCTTGTTTTTGTCAGCGACTGACTTCAAATCCAAAGGAACCGGAGCCTAACGGCTGGCGGCTAGTATTCCTAAGCGGGACGCTCTCGTTAGCCTCCGGTTCGTTATGGCCGCTGGAATCTACCGGTCTCGCTTGGTTTTGGCCGTGCCTTCCGTGTTTTCCTTGTCCAATCATCTAAATCGGGAATGGGACACGGAGAACACGGAAGACGCGGCTGGTTCTGCTGGACCGACTGGAGTTCCCGACTGGAGTTCCCGACTGGAGTTCTTGGCTCCTTCGGAATAGGATAGAGTGACTTCGTTCAACCTACCCGCCTGTAAAAACCTCCCACCTTAAGTACTCTCGTGTCTGCTAGCCAATCCACTGTGGTGAATCGCGCGCGATGTTGGGCAACCAAGTTCTTGGACCCATTCTTGGCCTCGTTTGTGGCTCCGTTGTTCGTGGTCCCGTTTTTTTCGGCTCTGCTTTTCGGCCAACCTGCGATCCAAGCCAGCGATCCGACTGGCTCCACCCCAACCAACCCCGCCCCAACCAACCCTGCCCCAACCAACCCTGCCCCAACCAACACGAACTCCGACTCTGCAAAACTAGAGTTCAATCGCGACATCCGTCCGATTCTCTCAGAGAACTGCTTCTACTGTCACGGGCAAGACGGCAACAAGCGCGAGGGTGGTTTGCGCCTAGATCTCCGCGAGGATGCTGTCGCTGCCGGCGCTATCGATCCGAACTCCCCTGCTAACAGCGAACTGCTCAAGCGAATCCTTGATAGCAATCCTGAATCGATGATGCCGCCGCCTAAGTCCAATCGGCGACTGACCGAAGCTCAGAAGCAGACCCTCGAGCGTTGGCTCAAGGAGGGTGCCGAGTACTCGCCGCACTGGGCCTTTGTCGCGCCTGTGCGACCGGAACCGCCCAAGGTACAGAATCAAGCTTGGGTTCGAAATCCAATCGACCAGTTTGTCTTGTCCAAGTTGGAATCGCAGGGCTTGCAACCTTCGCCAGACGCTGATCGCGCGACTTTGGTGAAGCGACTATACGCGGACCTAGTTGGATTGCCGCCAACTCCCGAGCAAGTCAACCAATTCGTAAACGATACAAATCCTCAAGCCTACGAAGCACTCGTCGATCAGTTGATGAAGAGCCCACATTACGGCGAACGCGTTTGTTTGCCCTGGCTAGATGCGGCTCGTTACGCGGACAGCAACGGGTTCCAACAAGACGGGGACACATGGCAGTGGATGTGGCGAGATTGGGTCGTTAAGGCACTCAACGAGAACATGCCGTTCGACCAATTCACCATTTGGCAACTCGCTGGAGACCTGCTACCCGATGCGACAGTCGAGCAAAAGATTGCCAGCGGATTCAATCGCAATCATCTCCTGAACGGCGAAGGTGGAGCAATTCCCGAGGAGCAGCGGTTTGTCATCCTGTTTGATCGTATCGATACGACTGCCACAACATTTCTTGGTCTATCGATGTCCTGTGGTCAATGTCACGATCACAAATACGACCCGATCACACAGCGCGATTACTACAGCTTGATGGATGCGTTCAATCGCGTTCCAGAAACTGGAACTCCTCAGTTTTTCTCGAAGCGCATTCGCGTCGGCAATCCAGTCATTGAGGTTCCCAACGAAGAGGTGTTGAAGCGTCGCGACGAATTCGATGCTCGCATCGCCGAGTTGCAGAAGAGCGTCGATCCTTTGGTGGATGCAGCCTTTCATGGTTGGCGGGCGGGAATCTTTGCTGACAAGAAGCCCGGAGAAGGTAAGGGGCTGCCCGAATCGTTAGCGAATCTGTTGAAGAAAGAGGAGAAGGATCGAACTGACGAGGAGAAGAAGAGCATTGAAGCCGAGTTGCGAAAGCACTTTGACTCCAAGGTCCGCGACACTCTGGCTGACAAAATTCCGGACATAACAAAACTAGCGAATCTTCGCAAAGAGCGAACCGAATATCTGAATGATCAGATGCCTCGACCGATGATCATGAGCGACGCTCAGCCTCGTGACACGCATATCTTGACTCGCGGCGAATATCTCAAGCCCGCTGAGAAAGTAACTTTTGCGACTCCCGCATTTTTGCCGGCCATGAACCAAGAGCTGCCCAAGAATCGACTGGGACTTGCTAAGTGGTTGGTGTCTCCCGAGCAGCCGCTGACGCCACGTGTTCAAGTGAATCGGATGTGGCAGTACTTCTTCGGTTCGGGCCTGGTGAAGACTTCCGAAGACTTCGGTGTTCAAAGCGAGTATCCAATCCACCTCGATCTCTTGGATTGGCTTTCGGTCGATTTTCGTGAGAACCAATGGGATATGAAACGACTCAATCGACTGATCGTAACCAGCGCGACCTATCGTCAAAGCAGCCGAGTCACACCGCAGCTTCGCAGCATTGATCCCGAGAACAAACTCTACGCTCGCGCTCCGCGACTACGCATGCCTTCAATGGTCTTGCGCGATTGGGTGTTGGCCTCGAGCGGTTTGATGGATGATCGAATCGGCGGCAAGCCGGTCTATCCCTACCAGCCTGATGGCATTTGGGAATCGTTGGCGATTACTAAGGAACGCGACTTTACGTATCCGAGCTCCAGCGGCAAAGATCTTTATCGCCGCAGCTTGTATACCTTTTGGCGAAGGACTGTCGGACCTGCAAACATGTTCGATGCGTCGACTCGCCAAACCTGCAAAGTACGCCTCGCTGCAACCAGTACACCCTTGCATGCTTTAACCACGCTGAACGATCCAACATGGGTTGAAGCCGCGCGGGTGCTAGCCGAAAAATCGATGCTGGCAAACGCAGATTTGCTTGAGCAAGTGAAGTTCTGCTTCCAGCGCGTTGTCTGCCGACAACCAACCGATTCTGAGTGTGCCAAGTTAGTAAAGGCTTGGGAGAAGCAATTTGCGATCTTTAGTGCGGATAAAAAAGCGGCTGGCGAACTTGTATCTGTGGGCGCAGCAAGTCGCGATAGTTCGCTAGACCAAGCCAAGCACGCGGCAATGACGGCTGTGTGTCTGGCGATATTCAATTTGGATGAGTCACTTACGCGAGAATGATGATGCAGAACTTTCTGAATGATGAGTTGTTGATGCAGAATCGAGCCCGAGTGACTCGTCGACAACTGTTCGGACGCATGAGTAGCGGTCTAGGCGCGACGGCTCTGGCTTCGCTGATTCAAAGCGGAGGTTCTTCGGTTCATGCAAGTACAGTTCCAGGTGTTAATGGCGTGGCAAGCGGAGGATTGGAAGGACTGCCTCATCACCTTGCAAAGCCAAATCGCCTGCGACGAAGTTTGAACCGTTGCCGGCAGTTACGAAGGAATTGGATTGTGCCTCTGACTGTTACAACTCCCACACATTATTTCAATAGACTTACGCTACTAGGAAACACAATTGCGCTGGCTACTGTATTGCCAATGCTGAGCGGTTGCTCTGGAGGAAAATCTGCTTGGGAGAAAACTCATCCGGCTACTGGTGTGATTACCTACAAGGGCAAGGCGATTGTCGATGCGGAGCTTTCGTTCTTTCCAGAGGAC
>CAYWNG010000603.1:0-4223 GCA_964458685.1 uncultured Pirellulaceae bacterium | reverse complement strand
GGTTCGGTTCAGCTCGGTTCGGTTCAGGCTGGAAGGGCCACTGAAGTTGGCTCGATACAGTTTGGCCCAATCCCCGTTGCTCGTTGAGGTCAAACCAGTGATTTGTCAGTGCGGCTGCATTGACCGACTGAGGGGACGAAACGGCCGGCTGGGCTTCCAAACTTGGCGCTTCTAACACGAGCGCATCCCAACTTTGCGATGTAAACAGCATCGGTGGAGCTTCTAGTACAACCGCGGCCGCATTAATCTCAAGCTCATCCTGGTGACGGATAGTGGTCTGGGCAAATGCGCATGAGATCGACAGAGAGCTTAAAAAAACAATGATTTTTACAGTTGTCTTGATCATGGATTGATTCCCGGAAGTCGCCTAACTTGCTCCATCCAATTCAGTTTTGCCACCTAATCTGATATCGTCCGCCGGTTCCCCAAAAGCTCAATTCCCTACCGCTTTTGGGAGCCAAAAATGCACTTTTCCCCCCGCTTTAATTATTATGAATAGGTCGTTTCCCACAAAATAATGCCAGCAATAGCCCCGTACCTCCCTTCCTTGTTCGCCCGCTTGGAATTTTGCGATGCCCACCAAGCCAATTAGGTTCATCCAAACGCCCCTCCGGTCGTGGAGTATTGGGTGGTGGAAGAAATGCTTAAGGATTAGCCATAAATGGCTAAAACGACTTAACAACTTCTACCTGTCCAGACGTGAGCGAGCCATGCGAAGGAAAGAGCTCGCCGAGTCCTTGCGCGAGCAACCGCCAGTTCGCTTCTGCCAGCTCGAACCAAGGCGTGTTCTCAACGCTAGTTTTGACTTAGCTGGTCCCAATCTCAATCTCTTGAACTTTGCGGCTGGGACGAATCTGGATATCTCGCATTCGGCGCTAACCAACAGTTATGAGTTTGCGTTGAGCAGCGGCACGTGGCGAGACAGCTTGGGTGCCGACACAGGAAGCAATCTTCTGGTCGTCCTAGATTCAGTACTCACCGGAAACCTCTCAGTCGATTCTGGTTTGGTCACCGATATCTCGCTCAGTAGTAATCTCGGGACGCTTGATCAAGTTTTGCTTCGTACTCAGGGTGCGGTCAGCGACGCGCCGGGAACTCAGCTTCAAACCAATGGCGCTCTCTCAATCACGGCCGGGACGGTTTTGATTGGCGAGCAGTTGACGGATTCGTATCAACTTGGGGAACTGAACTTAGATACTCAAGGATTGACTCAAGTACACGCGGTGGGCAACTTGGTGGTAGCGAGTGCCGACTCAACCAACGACATCCTACTTTTCGCGGACTCACTGCAATTACAGAATGTATCCAGCGATGGCAGCTTGAGTGCTCAATCTCGAACCGGCGATATTCTTGTCGGTTCGGTGGTGACCGACGGAGACATTTTTCTAACGGCGCAGGGCGGTTCGATTCTCGACGCTCAAGATGATGTGCTGATTGATCTGGATGCCGGAGGTGTAATCAATCTCACTGCGGATCATCATATTCTTGCGTTTGGCGTCGATCAGTTTTTGGAAGTCGCCGATGGAAGTCGAGTCACCGCGCGGTCGTTGGTGGACGGCAACATTCAGTTACAGAGCCTTGGATCACTCGAACTATCGCAACTATTCACCGCCGACGGTAACATGACCATTCGCGCTAATGGCGTCCTTTCTGCAATCGACGTAGATAGTGCAACCACCGATAGCGCGGCGAATTTCATCAACTTGACTGCGACTGGACCCAACGGAAATCTGGAGATCCATCGCGTGGTCGCAGGAACTCAGAATGCAAGAATTTCGCTGATCGCATCAGGTAGTGTCCTTGATGGTGATAATGTCGTTGACGACCTGGATTTGTCTGCTAAGACGGTATCAATACACGCACAAACCGGAAGCGTTGGTCAGCAAGTTGGAGTCAACGGCTCAATCTTTCAGGAGACCTATCAAGCGGCTGCGGGAGTTGAAGTTTTTTGGACCGATAGCCTCACGATCAATGCAGGCACATCCACGATTCTAAATCCAACTTTGGGTACAGGAGTTGCGACGCTTAACAGTCTCAACACAGTCGTGATCTCCAATAGCGATTTGGACGCTTCCAACATCGACGTGTCTGGCTCGACGAACGTAGCTCTCATCGCGGACGCGGATCAAAACGGCTCGGGAAACCTGACGTTGCCGGGTAATATCTCGGTGGCAGGTGATCTTCGCATTCAGGGCGCTGATGTCGTTTCAGCTTTACCACTGAGCTTTAACGCATCGAGATTCATGCTGATTTCCGGTCAAGCTGAATCGTTCGTGATCAACAGCTTTTTAGCCAATTCAACAGTTGATTTAGACAGCCGAGTTTTTGGTAACTTGATCGTAACCTCGCAAAGCAATCTTCGGCTGGTTGATCTTAATGGCGATAACTTCTCGGTCTCATCGAGCACTGGCTCGATCGTGGTCGTTACTGATGCGGGTAACATTGAACAGCTTAGTCGTGTTTCATCGCCGCAGAATCTTCTGCTCCGCGCCGCGGAGGACTTGAACATTTCTGCCTCGGTGGTTGCTTCCAGAAATCTCAGCTTGGTCGCTGGCGACGACGTACAACTAAAAAGCTTGGTTCAAACGACAGCAGGAGGAACAGTCTTTATTGAAGCTGGAAATTCCAAAGTCGATGGACCGGATGGGATTTCGATGTCGGCGAACGCGAATATTCTAACCGCTCACAGTAATGCACATTTGGCAGCGGGTAACGAAGGCAACATTTCCGTTCAAGCGATCGATGTTGGCCAAGGAAGCCTGAGCTTGGTCGCCGAGGGCAGTATTCTTGGAGCGACTGCGAGCCACGTTCTGATTGCGAACGCTCTTCGGTTGGAAGCAGATGCGGTAGTGAACTCCAATCGCAACGGTTCGGGATCGATCGGTCAAGCGAATCCGACTAACGGGCTCCCCAACGCGAACTCTTTAGCGATCCATACTCAGGTTAGCAGACTGGCCGCGATTAGCGCTGAAGGTATCTATTTGGCTAACGCTGGGTCGGTCGTGGTTGGAACGGTCGATTCGGTTGTAGTCCAACGAGTGAATCGCGACGGGACTTTGTCGCAAAATGTCGATCGCAGCTTGTCTGATCTAACCACAACCAACGGACCCATTAAGCTCCAAACGATCGCCGGTGGTATTCAATTAACCGATGGAAATGTCAACTCACAGAATGGCGGCAATAACACTAGTGTTTCAACTCAAACCGGCGATGTTCTGCTTCAGGCCTTAGGTCTTAATGCAACAATCACAATTGACTCGGCAGTGCGAACCCAGGGCGGTGCGATTCATGTCGTGGCCGATTTGAACATACTGCAAAATAGCGATTTACTGGTTGCAGGAGGTGTTAACAATCCGGCCAGGAATTCTGTCGTCGTGGAATCGCTGATCGGCTCGATTGTCATGAGTGGAACCGCGCTGACGTCAACTCAAGACGGCAACATCGTCTATTCGTCAGCCAATGATACAACGTTGGGGCAACTGTCCGCGGGGCTAGGATCGGTCGCGGTCGTTGCTGGTGGTTCGATTTTGGATAGCCAACTTGATACGATCTCAAGTCTCAACGGTTTCGCTGTCCCAACTGGGCAGGCTCGCGTCGTCAATATTCAAGCGTCGAACTCTTCGTTGAGGTCTGGTGCTGGAATCGGCGTGGTTGGAAATGCTCTGGATGTTGAAGTCAGCCATATTGCAGTCAGTGCAGTGGGTAACGCTTACCTCTACGAAACTAACGGCTTAGTCGTAGGCTCAGTCGTTGCCATCGATGCAACTCGAGTCCATCTGAATTCGACGACTTCTAACTTACGCATTGCCCGACTCGACGGAGCCGAGTCGACAAACGGCCACGTAAAGTTGGAAACTCAACTCGGGCAGCTAGAGATTGCATCATCTGTGGCTGCTCAGCAAGACGTCTTGCTGGTTTCGGGCTCGAATAATGTGGTCATCAACGCTAACGTCCAGTCGCAAGATGGAGCGATCAGCGTGTTGGCTCGACAATCGGTCCAACAGAACGCTAATCTCTCGATCACCGCCGGCACTGATCCGATTCGCAATAGTATCGGGGTTCAAGCGATTGCTGGATCGATCACCATGCAGCCATTGGCAACGAGCAGCACGCGCGGCGGCAACATCGCGTACTTGGCAGCCACCGATGTGAGCGTCGGAGTGCTCGGCGCAGGCTCTGGAAGTATTTTGATCCGCGCAGGTGGAAGTATTCTGGATTCCCAA
>CAYWNG010000602.1:3094-4228 GCA_964458685.1 uncultured Pirellulaceae bacterium | reverse complement strand
GTATGATCCGATTCCGACAGCAGACTATTATTCGTTGTATGGAGTCTTTCAATGCAGTACCGATCGACAGGTCGATCTCAGCGCGTACTCAGAGACCAAGCCAACCGCCGAGTTCACTGCCGAGCTTGAAAAACGCCAAAAGGCCCTGCGAGATAAAACCGCGTCATCTCGCTTGGACGCGGCCAACCGTGTGCGAGCTCGCATCGCTGACTATCTATTCGCTCAAACAGAACTTGGCAAGTATGGCGAAGAGGGCTTTGATGTTGTCTTGGCTACCACAGATATCATTCCAGCCTTTGTACGCCGATGGGAAGGATATCTTTCGCGAAAAGACTCAACAAACGATCCAGTATTTGCAGCGTGGTTGCAGATGGCAGCGATCGATTCGAAAGAGTTCGCCGAAAAGAGCGACGCGGTTTGGCACAGTTGTCGATCCAGTTCGACGAATCATCCGCTCGTTTCTGAACTGCTCGATACAAAGCCTGAATCCATGCGACAATTAGCCGATCGCTATGGCCAAGTATTCAGCCGAGTCGATGCACGCTACAAGGAAATCTCGGCGATTGCTAACGAAGTGATGACGACTGAGCAGAAGGATTGGCTCGCTTCCGTGACACCGTGGATCGAAGTCATGTACGGAGCCACTGCGCCATGCGAAGTTCCCGACGAAGAGGTGATTTCGACCGAGACGTTCTTTGACTCGGGGACTTGCAACGAGCTGTGGAAGCTACAGGGAGAGGTCGATCGATGGCGATTGCAAGCACCAGAGGCTCCACAAGTTGCTGTTGCTGTGTTTGATCGAGCGACCTTGGTTGATCCGCGAGTCTTCCGACGAGGCAATCCAGCGAACAAAGGCCAACGTGTTTCTAGACATTTCTTATCGCTACTTTCCAAGTTCGATCCACAGGCTTTCACGACCGGAAGCGGTCGGCGCGAGCTGGCTGAACGCATTGTCGATACGAACAATCCTCTGACACCGCGCGTATGGGTGAATCGGCTGTGGCAACATCACTTTGGACAAGCTTTGGTGCAGACGCCCAGCGACTTTGGCTTGCGAGCTCAGCCGCCTAGTCATCCTGAATTGCTAGATTGGCTCGCGGACCAATTGATCCAATCCGGCTGGAGCAGCAAAGC
>CAYWNG010000602.1:0-3084 GCA_964458685.1 uncultured Pirellulaceae bacterium | reverse complement strand
AAATGATGCTGCTGTCGGCGACATATCGACAAGTAAGTTTTTCATCGAGCGAAGTACACGCAAAGAACCAACAGATCGATCCCGAGAATCGACTCCTTTGGAGAATGCACAATCGGCGCTTGCATTTTGAAGAGCTGCGAGACTCGCTACTGATGACAAGCGACGATCTGCAACAACAGCTTGGAGGTAAGGCTCAAGAGATGTTCGGCAAAGACGACACCAATCGCCGCCGAACAGTCTACGGCTTGATCGATCGACAGTTTTTGCCCGCCACCTTGCGAGTCTTCGACTTTGCCAATCCCGATCTTCACATTGGTCGTCGCAGTGAAACGCAAGTGCCTCAGCAATCGCTCTACTTCATGAATCATCCGTTCATTGCGGCGCGAGCCAAATCTCTGGTCGGCAAGATTTCGACAACTACAGATCCATCCGCGCTCGTCGGACAGGTCTATCGTCATGTTTTGAAGCGCGATCCCGTCGAGTCGGAACTCAAGGACGCTCTTGCCTTCTTGAGTCAACCGCAGACGACCGCTCAAGACCAGCCATCGCAAGAGTCGTTAGCTTGGAGCTATGGTTTCGGCGAAGTCGATCAAGCAGAGAACAAGCTGAAGTCCTTCAACCCCTTGCCCTATTTCGCTGGTGGCTCGCTACAAGACGGCAAGAACCAAGGTGGCGCGTGGCAAGGCGGCGCGAACTTTCCCGATGGCAAGTTAGGATGGGTTCAATTGACTGCTACAGGCGGTCATCCCGGCAACGATCTCGCTCATGCTTGTGTGCGGCGTTGGACTGCACCGGGTGCGATGAGTGTTTCCATCGCCTCGACCGCGCGGCATGAATTGGATATCTCGGATGGAGTTCGCTGTCGCATTTTTTCCAGCAGGCATGGATTGCTGGCCGAGGCGATTGTCAAAGCTAGTCAAGCGGAATTGAGTGTTCCCAAGGTGGATGTTCAGGCCGGAGATACGATTGATTTCGTCGTGGATATCCTGAAAGAGCTAAGCCACGATCAACATCTTTGGTCACCCGTTATTCAACAAGTCTCGGCGGCAGATATTGCCGATACCAAGAATGCTGCAAAGGTCGCGATGCCAAAGTGGGATGCGAGCCGAGATTTCTATGGACCAGCGACGGCTCAACTTTCAACGCTTGAACAACTCGCTCAAGTGTTGATGCTCACCAATGAATTTTCTTTTGTCGATTGACCAAACAATTAGGTACTTCGCAATGTGGCAAGCTGACAACAAGCAATTGGATCGTCGATCACTGCTCACTCGATCGGCATTAGGCATTGGCAGTCTGGGGCTGGCTTCGTTGATGCACGGCGAAGGCTATGGTGCGATAGCCAGCGATGATTTGCTCGCTTCAAAGAGTTCGCATTTTCCAGGCAAGACAAAGCGAGTGATTCACTTCTTTCTCAATGGTGGTCCGTCGCATGTGGACACCTTTGATCCTAAGCCATCGCTTGCCAAGTACGCGGGAAAGCCTGTACCGAACAACTTGACCACCGAGCGAAAGACTGGGGCCGCGTTCCCTTCGCCCTTCAAGTTTCAGAAGTATGGCCAGAGCGGTCTGGAGATTAGCGATCTATTTCAGAAGACCGCGCAGCACGCCGATGATATCGCTGTGATTCGTTCAATGTACGCGCTGGTGCCAAACCACGAGCCGTCGCTGATGCTAATGAACTGTGGCGATTCTGTGCAGCCCAGGCCGAGTGTCGGTTCTTGGATGCTGTATGGCTTGGGTGTTGAGAATCAGAATCTGCCGGGTTTTATTGCCATGTGCCCAGGCGGCTATCCGATTAAAGATGCTGAGAATTGGCAGTCGGGTTTTCTTCCCGGATCCTACCAAGGCACGTTCATCGATCCCAAGCATACGGAGATTGAAAAGCTAATCGAAAACATTCGCAGTCCCCATGCATCGATCGAAGCTCAACGTCAGCAGCTCGACTTGCTACAGAAGTTGAACTCGCAGCATCGCCAGAATCGCAGCGACCCGCGACTGGACGCCAGGATTCAGTCCTTCGAGTTGGCGTTCCGCATGCAGATGGAGGCTGCCGAGGCCTTTGATCTTTCGCGCGAGAGTCAGGCGACGCTAGACATGTATGGAACCGGCGTTCATGCGCGCCAGACGCTGATCGCGAGACGGTTAGTCGAGCGAGGCGTGCGTTATGTGCAGCTTTGGCACGGAGCTGGTCAGCCGTGGGATAACCACAACGACATCGAAAACAACCATCGCAAGTTGGCTGCCGAGATTGATCAGCCGATCGCGGCTCTGATGACCGATCTCAAGCAACGTGGATTGTTCGACGAGACGCTGATTGTTTGGGGCGGAGAGTTTGGGCGAACGCCGACAGTTGAATTGGGCGGTGATGGAAAAGCTCTACTTGGCCGCGACCACAATCACTACGGCTTCTCTGTGTGGCTAGCTGGAGGTGGCGTGCGCGGTGGAACGGTTTATGGAGCGACGGACGAGTTCGGATTTCAGGCCGTCGAGAATCGCACGAGCGTTCACGACTTACATGCCACCATGCTGCACTTGATGGGCTTTGATCACGAGCGATTGACGTTTCGGTACGCCGGTCGAGACTTTCGTTTAACTGACGTGCACGGAAAGGTCATCCGCGAGATCGTCGCGTAGCTCTTGGTAGGTCAAACTCCTGCCGGGTTTGACCACGTTTGACGTTGTGGATAGTTGAACTTTGCGACTGCGATATGGCTTGCTTCGTTTAGGCTATTGTAACTGCTGCGCTTTAATTCTTTGCTGAAGACTACTACTGGTTCTTTCCGGCAGAGAAGAACCTACCCGAGCAACCGCTCGCCGGCGATCGGACTGAATCCTGAGAAAGCTCTACTCTGTCGTGCGATTTCAACATCAACTCCCATTAGTCAACTAACTTCTTGTCTTCCAGAAAGAACAAAATTGATGGACTGCGTAGTAGAGTGGAAGTCGAGTAGCGTCACAAAAAATTTCCGAATTAAATAATTAAAAAATGCTTGACACACATTGCGCCCCCCCCTGGGGTTGGGGTGGGTGGTTAGTTGGGGTTTTATGGTGTTGTGTATTCGGTCGAATTGGGGGGGTCTG
>CAYWNG010000601.1:0-4232 GCA_964458685.1 uncultured Pirellulaceae bacterium | reverse complement strand
GGGTTTCGTACCTCAACCCAACCTACGAGAGCTACAGCGCGCGGGAGAGTTCATTCACCGTGCTCGCCAAAGTAAGTGCGCAGCAAGGCTTGAAAGAGAACGTGCTGACTAAAACGTTGAGCGGCAGAGCATCATTGAGTTTCGGTCAATAGCTTTCGCCTGTACGACAGTTCCGGCGATCGGCGAGAAGTGTCTCATTTAGCCCGATGACTCATGCGTTAGTTAATGCACGGTGTACTGCTGTTACAAATTGCTCGGCCGATTCTACGGGCGTGCGCTGTGAGACAGACTCGCGTGCAAGCATTCGCATCTGCTCGATCCTGTTTGGATCGGTGTTCACTAGAGCGTCGAGTGCGGCGTGCATCGATTGCTCACTGTCGGGGTCAAAGCTCCAACCGTTGAGCCCATTTTCAATGAGTGTCTCGACGGCTTGGCTGTGAATGCTGCCGAGCATCAATTGTCCGGACGCGAGTGCTTCATCGACTACTAGTCCCCATTCATCTCCAAGTGTTGGAAAGAGTTGGAAGGGGTAGTCTCGATAAAGCCGCTGTAGTTGAGTAACATCTTGATGGCCAAGTAACTCGATGCTTAAGTTCTCAGAAGTTGGCATCGCTTTTAGCTCATCGAGCTGCGGCCCTGTACCGGCAATGGCCCAGTTGATCTTTCGAGTCGAGTGTTGTCGGGCCCACGAGTCCAATATCTTGGCAGCTTGAAGAATGCCCTTGCGCGGAATCAGTTGACTAACGGACAGCAGTCGTAGCGGGGTTGGGCGGTCGTCGTGCTCGCGCCAATTGCTCCACGGCACAATTTCTCCGCGATAGGCTTTTTGCGGATCGGCAGCATAGTTCCATGGAAGCATGCGCTCACGATCGGCTTCCATGGATTCTAAATACCGCTGGCAACTGGGGCCGTTGTACGTAACAACATCAGCAGCACGAAGGAGGCGCTTCCTGAGCCACTGTCGAAGTCGACCGCGTCCTGCTTCGCTGCGTTCGGAACCATAGACCGCCAACACATGTCGCGATCGCCGATTCCAAAACTTTCGATAGATGCTTGAGATCAAGCTCCGCGTACCCATCTCCAGCGAGACAATGCAATCGGGTTTGAGTCGGCGAAGTTGTTTGTGAGTATCAACTGGAAAGTGTACGAATAATTCCTCTTGATATCCGCCGGGATGATTAACCACGCGGCGCGAGGTCCAGGTCTTCTGGACCGTGACATTCAAGTCTCCAAAATCGGGCTGCCAGTTGCGATTGGCTTCAGAAACTACTGAAACAAGAATGTCCAGTCGTCCAACGCGCGTGGCAACCTCGCGGAACACTGGAAGGAGATTTGGCGAGAGGAAATTGACAAGGAAGACCACATGTGTCCGCTGGAGATCCGCGTCAGTACGAGTCGCGTCGGTACGAGTCGCGCCAGTAAGAGTCGCGTTGGGTGGTGCTTCTGCTTTCTCGATCACACTAACTTCCCTTGGTATCTCGGCCAAAGTGACTCTAACTGGAAACTACCTACAACCCAGTATCGTAGACTGAAATCCGCTTCCCCGCCTAGCAAATTACAGCCTAAAGGTACGCAAGGCAGGTGGATGAGTCGTTTTGCCTGTCTCCTTCGTTCCATTGCGATCGCTTTTCCTGAGAATAGGGGTTTTCGCCATTGAAGAAGAAAGGCTCCCAATTAGAGTAATGTTGCCCACGAATACTACCATTACCAGACGACCATGCGAATTCTAATCACAGGCGGCAATGGTTACGTGGGGCGAACTCTCTGCAGAAGTCTTCTTCTACAGCATGAAGTTTGTGTCATCGATAATCTGCGCTACGGGAAACTACGTTTCGATCAAGCAGAAGTTGCGAATTTCGACTTTCAAAACGTCGATATCCGCATTCACGAACAGGTTAAGTCTGTTGTGAACAACTTCCAACCAGACGCAATTGTGCATTTGGCGGCGATACACTTCATCCCCGAATGCGAGGGTGATCCGGAAATTGCCGCATCCACCAATGTCCTCGGGACTTCTAATCTAGTTTCTTGTTGTCCCGAAAATTGTCGCTTTGTGTTTGCAAGCACAGGGGCAGTCTATGAGCCAGAACCAACGGCGCATCGCGAGCTGGAATCAAAGCTTGGTCCTGCGGATGTCTACGGCTGGACCAAATTGCACGGCGAGCACTACATCAGATACTTCGTTGAAAAACGAAAGCTATCCGCCTGCGTCGTGCGACTGTTCAACGTGATCGGGCCTGGTGAAACTAATCCTCACGTCCTACCCGAAATAGTTGCCCAGCTTAAAGCCGGCCGAACTACGCTCAGCTTAGGCAACCTAGATGCCAAGCGTGACTATGTTCACGTCGCCGACGTTGCGCGAGGCTTCGCCTGCGTCGCCACGAGTGGAGAGATTGATGCAGGTGAAGTTGCTACTGTCAATCTTGGGACGCAGAAAAGCTACTCAGTAACCGAACTGCTGGAGCATTTGCGCGAGATCAGTGGAATCGATTTCAAAATAGAAAAAGATCCAACCCGCATGCGTCCATCGGACCGCCCCTACCTTGCTGCAGATATTCGCCGAATCGGTCAGCAATTCCATTGGAAGCCTGAAATCGGAATCCGCGAGGCACTGATTGACCTTTGGAATAACCCCGACGTTCCACAGGAATGGATCGATCGCTACCGATGAGAATTCTAGCTGCAATCGTCATTCCCCCGCACTTGAGTTCCAGCGGTGCTGTCAACGCAGCAATCGCGTTATCGAAGAGCTTAACAAAGCACTGCGAGATCGATGTCGCTGTAATGAGCGATCATACTGCTGAGTCGAAGATTGGTGATCTGCGAGTCATGCAGCGACGCGCAACCAATCCGCTGAGTTTTACAGAAAAGTGGTTGCCGAATAAGTTTCGGACGCTTTTTTACCGCTCGGATATCGCGAAGATGGTGAGCCAGTACGATCTCGTGCATATTCATAATCCACTTCCAGCACTTGAGATGCGACGTATTGCCCAAGCTTGCGTAGCGAATAACGTGCCTTACGTTGTCACGACACACGGCTTCGTTGAGGTGCTGGGAATCGCAACCGCCTATCGACTGGGTAGGCTTGAAGCGTTAGCCGGGAAGCTTTTCGTGACTCGCCCGCTGAACTATGTGATCGATAACGCTGCCATGATCTGTTGTCTTGCGCCCCAGGATCAGTCGCTCTTGGTCGATCGCGGAGTCGAAGTAACGCGCACGGTGGTGATTCCGAATGGAGTCGACCCCGGTTACTTTGACGCTCCATCAGACGAAGAATTCGAGGCTGTCTGCAAGAAGTTTTCACTGCCGGCGAAAGCCCCAGGAACTCCCGTCTGTTTCTTTTTGGCTAATCACACGCGAAACAAAGGCTTAGACATACTGCTGGACGCATTCCTCGCTTCGAATCGTCCCTATTGTCTTGTCGTTGGCGGAAAGAAGCGAGACTACGACTACGACGGATATTCGGCTCGCGCGAAGAGTAATCAACGCATTGTCTTTACCGACGGTTTGACCGATCGCGAGATTCGTTCGTTGCATCACTACGCTGACCTGTTTGTTTTCCCAACCCGCGCGGATACGCTGCCCTTGGTTATCTTGGAGGCGATGGCATCAGCGAGACCAGTACTGTCGACGGTCGTAGGTGGAATTCCCTTTCAAATTGACGAGAGTTGCGGCAAGTTAGTTGAGCCCGAAAATCCCGAGGCATTTAGAATAGCCTTTGAGCAATTGGTCGAGGATCGAAGTAAACTCGCCGGAATGGGGCAAGCGGCATGCGCGAAAGTACGTGCAATGTTCGATTGGGGACAGTCCGCGAAAATGACCATGGATGTCTACAACGAAGTTCTAGGTAAGTAAACTTTTCCATCCCTGCACTGTTTCTACATTAAGTGCATGAGATTCCTTCGTCTTAACGCCGGACTACTTTCTGCCGTGATTACAATTTGGTAGCATCCAACTTTAGCCACAGCTTTCTCGCATTCTCAGAAGCCCTTCTCGGACAATCCCATGTTTGGACTAGGTATTTCAGAACTGGCCATTTTGGCCGTTCTCGCGTGCATCGTCATTGTTCCCATAGTCGGCGGCATCGCGTTGGTGATTGTACTCAACAGACGAAAGTGACTTAACCCATGAGACTTTTCTCTCTAGTTCTTTGCGCCGTTTTTTGCGTCACTTGCAGTGCCACGGAACCGATTCGCATTCTATCGTGGAACATTCAGAGTGGTGGAAGCGAT
>CAYWNG010000600.1:0-4235 GCA_964458685.1 uncultured Pirellulaceae bacterium | reverse complement strand
TTCGGGGCTGGCCCCGTCTCTCATACTAACCACCCACAAAAAGGTCGGAAGAACCCAAAAAAAGGGGAAGCATGAGAACGATCATCGGCGGCTCACGTGCAGTTGGTCGCCTGGGACCACGAAGTTGGGATTATGAACTTCTTGCTCGATTACTAGCTCAAGCGATCCAGGAATCAGAATTTGAAATTACTACGGTCATTTCCGGCGGTGCGGGTGGACCGGATCGTGCCGGAGAAAAATGGGCCGCAGCACAACAGATACCGATTGAACAATTTAAGGCCAACTGGAAGCTTGGAAAGGGGGCTGGTTTGCACCTGAATCGGGAGATGGTTGCGTGCGCTGACGCGTTGATTGCAATCTACGACGGCCAAAGCAAAGGAACACTAGACACAATAGAAAGGATGCGACGCGCGGGGAAGAAGGTTTTCGTGCTAAAAGTCAGCGACGAAACCGATGAGAAATCCGACGATTAATCAACTGGAGAACTCCAAGTGAATCCAGGTAAAACGTCCCATCCATCGCCGGTTAGCCGGCGACACTATCTGAAGTTATACGAGTCGATTGAGTCGGTGGTCGATGAGCCCGATACAACACAATGCACTCAGATACCGTTGCCATTCGATTACTCTGACGACGACTTGTGCAATCTTATACCGGCCGATCCCTATTGGGAGTTAAGTGGGTACATCGACGAAATGAATCTCATGGTTTTTCCTTGTTCGAGCGAGTGCTTCCTGCGGCAGCAGAATCTTAGAGTTTGGCAATCGATTCCTTCGCAGCGTCCCGAGCCGAGAATGCGTTCGCCCGAGTGGTTATACCATTTCTTAGTCAATCGGCCGCTGAGAGCCATCGTTACTTGGAGAGATCGATGTTGGATAGTTGACAAAACTCAATCATCCATCGATATCATCGTAAGTCTATTGCGATGGAGGAGACTATGCCTGTTCTTCAGTACTGATGAATTAGTTAGCAAGGTTGTTGGCGATCGACAGGCTGTTCGACTACTGATTCAATCTGCCCGGGGACAGGAAGTTATGAGTGCTAACACAGCGTTTGACGAAGAAGCCTTGATGGATGCGTGTGGCATTCGAATCCGGCAGTTCTCTCGAACTAGCTCCATCTAATCTACCTCGCGATCGCAATAGATTTTTGCGATCAATTTCTCGGCTCTTCCTGCGCCTACTCAAGGAGCGTTTTGCGGGCAAACGACTACACGATATCACCAAGAAAGATGCAACAGCGTTTTGGCACTGGCTGCGCGACGAGAAGGGATTGGGGGACAATACGGCAAGAAGAATGTTCGGGCGAACACGGGAGATATTCACTGAGGCTCAAGAACAAGGAATACTGACCGAAAACGCTTTCAAGATCAAAAGGATCAAGATCTCGGTTGGTGCCGCGGAAAAGGCCTACATTCCAGCAGATCAGATACTGAAGGTAATTGAACATTGTCCGACCACGGAATGGAAGCTTCTATTTGCAGCGGCCCGTTTTTTGGGTTGTCGAATACCCTCTGAGATCCAGGAATTGAAATGGGGTGACGTCAACAAGGAACGAGAGACGATTTTGATTAAGAGCCCGAAGACGAAGCGTTTTGAGGGCAAGAGTCAACGCATCGTCCCGATTTTCCCGGAGATAGCTGGTACTTTGGAACTCATGCGAGCCGAGGCACACGACGAAGAGACATACGTCTTCCCAACACTGCGAACTCACAGCAACACGGCTACGACGGCCAGGAGGTTTGTAATTGCGGCCGGATTAACACCTTGGCCGAATTTTTGGAACAGCCTGAGAGCAAGTCGCGAGACCGACCTGATGGATGAGGTCGGACCCAGCAGAGCGTGCGCCTGGATCGGAAACAGCTTGTCTGTTGCAGCGAAGCACTATCAACTCACCAAGCAAGCGGCCTATGAAGGCGTCTCTCAAATCGATGCAAAACCTTACGCCGAACCTGCCGGAAACGACCCGCAAAGAGAAGAAAAAAGGGTCGCAAACCCAATAAAAACAAGGATTTGCGACCCTTCAGGTACCCCCAGTAGGACTCGAACCTACGACCCGCTGATTAAGAGTCAGCTGCTCTAACCAACTGAGCTACGGAGGCAAAGACTCTGCCTTCGGATCTGGCTTGTGGGCCAGGTCCGATAGGTTCAGAAAATCTAAACCAACTGGCGATTCTGACAACCCCTTTTTGGATTTTTTCGGTCCTGGGAGGCTCGTTTGAGGCTCATTTTCGCCGACTTTGTGGGGATTTTTTGGATTGGCTAGCTTTTGTCGCGACGGGAAGGATTGCGTGCGGCTTGGCAGACTAGCTGGAATGGCAATGGAGAACAGCTCGCTTGGGAAATGAGCCGGAATCGTGGCTTCTTCCGGTTCGCTTGGCCCAAGCGGAACTAGAGATCATCTGCAACCGGCTCGACCGATGCTCCTATGCGAGGGCAATGCTGGCAAAATGGAGCAGCCGTGTCTTCGGTGTTCTCCGTGTCCGATTCCCGGACCCCGATAAATTGGACACGGAGGGCACGGAATGCACGGAGGACACGGTTGGAATAGCACAGCGCGTGCGAGAGATGAGGAGATGGGAGTCCAATACCCAGAACTTGAAGACTAAACCTGAAGACTGAAGAACGACGACGGAGCGTCGTGGCACACTGGTAAATCAGCCGAGGGCACATGGAATGAGCCTGCTACGAGTCAAAATCGCTCTTCCCACGGAAATTGATTTCCGGCTATACGACATTCTGGAGATCGTGTGGTCTGCTTGGAAGTCAAAGGGAACTCTATGTGGCGTACATTTTTTGCACTCACCTTCATCTGTGGCTTGCCTCTTTGCGCTCACGCTCAGACATTTCGCCCACGCAATCAAAACGGCTCAGCTCCTAGAACTCAGGGCAACACGAGTTCAACGATGGGCTCAGCCATGAGTTCAGCAATGGGCTCGGCTCAGGAACAGCCCAACAAAGCGACTGCGGTTTCGCAGGATCTCCTTAGCATCTATGCTCAAACAACTACGGCCAAAAGCGAAGCCGACGTGACTTCGATCGCGAAAGCTACGGCCAAGCTGTTGGGCGACAACAAACGATCTAAGGCCGATCGCGATTACGCAGCTAGCCTGCTAGCTTGGTCGCTCAATCGACGCGGCGAGATGCGCAGCGAACAAGCGGCAACGCTGGTCAATAATGGTCAAGCCGAACGAGCGGCCGATCTGGACGCCCAAGCTGCCGATGACTTCGCGACAGCCGTTGAATACGCGCCAACAAATTGGCGGCATCGTCACAACTTTGCCATCGCACTAGCGATGAAGGGCGAGTACCCCAAGGCCATCGGGCAACTCGACCAAGCCATTCAGCTCAACCCACAATACGCCAACGCACGATTCAATCGCGGCGAACTGCACTTCGAAACAGGCAACTACTCAGCGGCCGAACAAGACTACACAGCGGCTATTCAGCTTTCCCAGGACGCTCAGTATTTCAACAGTCGCGCGCATTGCCGATTCTTGATGGAGCAGTATGCTTCCGCTTTGTCGGACTACAATCAAGCAACAAAGTTGGCCTCGGACAACGCGTCTTATCAAACCGATTTGGGAGATGCTTGTCAGTATGTTGGCAAATGGGAAGAGGCGGCGAAGGCTTATCGCGCGGCGGTAGCTGCGGACAAGTCGTTTGCTCGGGCTTATCAGAACGCCGCGTGGCTCATGGCAACATGCCCCGATGAACGCGTGAGAAACGTCGAACTGGCAATATCGGCTGCGAAGAAATCTCTGGAATTGGCTGGCTCGCGAACTCCGGAAGCCATCGAGACCATGGCTGCAGCAACTGCGGCAAGCGGCAAGCATCGTGAAGCGGCTAAGCTTCAAGAAGAGGCGATTCAACTGGCAATCAAACAGAAGGCCGACGAAAAACAAGTGACCGAGTTCAAGCAACGCTTGGCCATCTATCGCACTGGACAAGCTTACGTGCAACCCGAACCTGAGATCACCGAAACCGCGCCGACTCGTACTGCATCACGATAGAGATGCGTCCAGCTTAGGATGACTTTGAATTTTCCAGACCAGCCGAATGCCGTTAGGCTTCGGTTTCTTCGCGTTGCCAGTTACCGAAGACCGTTACAAAGACTTGTGGCGAATAGTCTTCAACAGCAAAGGAAACCGGACGCTAACGAGAGCGTCCCGCTTGGGAATACTAGCGGCCGTTCTGAACTAGCCGCAACGCGTTAGCGTCCGGTTTTGCCTGCAT
>CAYWNG010000599.1:0-4243 GCA_964458685.1 uncultured Pirellulaceae bacterium | reverse complement strand
GGCGATATGGTTCATGCCATGCGCAACGACTTCAAGAAAATCTATTCGATCGAACTGAGCACTGAGCTGTTTGAAGCCGCACGACGACGCTTCCATGGCTCAAGCAATATTGAGATTCTGCAAGGCGATAGTGGCATCGTGATCGCTCAATTGATTCCAAAGCTTGACCGCCCAACCTTGTTCTGGCTGGATGGACATTACTCGGCAGGCATGACCGCGCGGGGTGCCAAGGATACGCCAATTTTCGAAGAGCTGGGGCACATTTTCAATTCGTCCATGAAGGACTACGCCATCGTCATCGACGACGCTCGTTTGTTCGGTGCCGATCCAGCCTATCCAACGATGCAAGAGCTGAAGGACTACATCAAGTCGCATCGCCCTGACGCCGTGGTCAGCGTTGATACAGACAGCATTCGTATTGCACCTAAGCAAGCGATGCGATCTGCGGCCTAACGATGCGAGTGTTGATCGACGGTTACAACGTGTTGTTTCAAAGCGGGCTGGGCGGACGATCGCGCGGCCCAGGCTGGATTCAACGAGCCCGCGATCAACTGCTAATCTTTTTCCAAGACAATATGAGCGACCTGTGGGTCAGCAGTACCACGGTCGTGTTCGATAAGTCGCAGGGCAAGCAATCGCAGCTTGACCATCAAACCGCGCGCGGCCTAAAAGTTCTCTTCGCTGTTGAACATGACGAAGCGGATGATCTAATTGAGGAGCTAATTAAGGCTCATCACTCCCCCAAGTCGCTAATCGTTGTTTCCAGCGACTTGCGAGTTCGACGACAAGCGATGGCTCGTCGTGCCCAGTCGATTGACGCCGAGACATTTCTCAGGCAGCTTGAAGACGGCCACTTTCGCGATTCACCAGGGGCTACAGAATCTACGTCGGAACGCGCAGATCGTCCGTCTTCAGATCAGCCACTCACCGACGATGAGGTGCGGTACTGGTTGCGTGAGTTCGGTGATCCGTAGGTAGTTTGGATACTCACTCAAATGAAGTTATTTAGCAATCATGGTGGCTGAGGACCAAGTACCTTCTACGTCTGAGCCAAGTTCGGCTATTCGATGGTGGCGGCGAAGTCTATTCGTTGCCGTGCTTGTCCTCTTCGGGCCGCTCTACCTGTTGCTGACTTCTGTAGGTGTGGAAATACGGATAAGCTACTTTGACGCTGGTAATCTGCTCGTTGGGATTTGGATTGCCACTCGAGCACGACGTGTGCCTTGGATGGCTTTGATCTATCTTCCCGCCTTCGTGGTTGGAGCCGTTGCCACATCGAACTTGGTTTACTACCTGAGAGTGGACGCATTGCCGAACGCCATCGTTGACTTGAATCTGTTCATTGTTGTTCTGGCTTCGCTTAGGGAGCCATTGGCCAATGCAATGCTACTGGTGCCGCTTCTCTACCTGGCTAAACTGACCGTCTTTGAGAACCCGCATGAGAGACAGATTACTAGCAAGCTTTCGATTCTAGACGTAATGCTGTTTACTGGACTTGTAGCCTTGGCGTTGAGCTGGGAGAGTGTCGTTGAATCGTTGTTCTCATCCAAGCCCGTCGGACCTTCCTTTTGGGCAAGAAACGAGGTCTTTCTATCATCCTTGATCGATCGCTTTTCGATCATGATGGCAGTAACGGTACTGATTTGGGGACAATGCCGAAGTTGGCGCTTCTCGTGGATTTCTCTTGTGCTGGCGATTGTGCTTCATTGGGCTTGGCTGTTTCTCGTTCTTCTGATGAATCGTATTGTCCGTCCAGCGACGACTAGCTATTCCCTGGACTTTACTTACGTCATGGAGCAGCTTTGTCTCGTGTTAGCTGCTTTGGTTATGGCCAGGCTAATGGGTATCAAGTTTCAAGAGTTGACTACCAAGGACAATTGAGACTTTTGGCATCGGCAAGTACTTTTCTTATTGGTTGGCTGCGCCCTTAAACCGCTGACTTTACGCTCTCAGATGGCCAAAGAACGTCTGGAAAACAAAGGGGCAAATGCCTAGACTGATTCTGCTTGAAATCAAGAGTCGTCCCAAGCGAGCCAATTTTGGAACCCGAAATCCCGTCAGACGAGTGTCCGCAGTGCAAGAATAGACGCGAGAAGTATCAGGCAATTGGCCTGGGAGTCTTCTTCCTATCGCTATTTTCGTGCGGTACTTTGTGGATCGTGGCAATTCCGACCGGCTTAATGCTTCTCGGTATCTCCATGATGAAATGTAAGGAATGTCGAATTGCTAGACGAAAGCAGGTTAGTTAGCCCGTCGTCCGCCTTAAGTCGCATAGCCAAGGGTTCTCATCCAGTTACCATAGAGGGTTACTTGAACCGCCCCAAAATCAACAACCCCGTCGCCATTCAGCCGAACGCATGCCGTTAAGCAGCTCACCATCCGATCGAACCGCGGCTGAAAACTCAGCCTCACCTCTATCTCCGACCTCTTCATCGTCGTCGACTCACGGCCCCGTTGGGCTCAAGGTCGAAGGGTTGCGAGTCCAGTTTAGCCAACAACAGAAGCCCGTTCTTGATGAGCTGAACCTGAGCGTCGAACCGGGTGAGATTGTTGCTTTGGTCGGTGCTTCGGGTTGTGGAAAAAGTACCCTTCTACGAACCATCGCGGGACTGCAAACCTATCACGGCGGTGCAATTCGCTATTCGCGATCGAGTGGAAATCAATTGAGCGGCAATGAGGACGCCAAAACAGAAGTCGCCAAAGATGAAGTAGACTGCGCATTTGTGTTTCAAGATGCCACATTGCTCCCATGGCGTACAGTTGTAGAAAATGTACGTTTGCCGTTCGAACTGCGACGCGGAGCCAATGCGAAATTGAACTCGGCTGATATCGATCAACGGGTTGCTGACGCCTTACGATCGGTATCGTTGAATGAAGAGCACTGGCAGCTCTTTCCTCGCCAGCTCTCGGGTGGAATGCGAATGCGAACAAGCATTGCTCGAGCACTGGTTACCGATCCCAGCCTCTTGCTTTTGGATGAACCCTTTGCGGCGCTGGATGACATTTTACGAACAAGGCTCAACCAACTTCTGCTGGAACTATGGGTAGCTCAACATCGTACGATTTTGTTTGTTACGCATAACATCGCGGAAGCTGTGATGCTTAGCCACAAGATAGCCGTAGTAGCCAGCGGCAAGATTGACGAGCTGATTCCCAACTCGCTTCCATGGCCTCGCGACGCCGCGCAGCGCACAACGGTTCCATTTGCTCAGCTTTACAGCCGTGTAAGTCAAGCGTTATCGGATGCAGCAATCGACAACGAAGGGAAAGCTAACTAGCGATGCCTCAGTCCAATTCGTCTGATCATTCTTGGTGGCTGCGCGTTTTCGGCGGCTTGGTAGTCTTCGCTGCCTTGCTTGGGGTCTGGCAATTACTTGTGAACCAACTGGAGATTCCCAGAGCAATTCTGCCCTCGCCGGCTGAAGTTTTGGAAGCTGCGAATCGAGAAAAGAAGACGTTAGCGATCGGCTTTCTTGTCACCGCCGCGGTCTCGATGGTGGCGTTGCTTTCCAGCATTGCAATCGGCATCCTAATCGCCATGGTCTTCAGTCTTAGCCGGTTGCTACGAGCCACTTTTTATCCTTACGTGATCTTCCTACAAACGGTGCCGATCGTGGCTATCGCACCTTTGTTGGTGACATGGTTCGGATATGGCTTTCAAACTATTGTATTGATTGCGGTCATCATTAGTCTATTTCCCGTCGTATCGAACGTGACCGCCGGATTGATCTCGGTTGACGTGAACTTGGTAGAACTGTTCAAGCTGAATGGCGCAAGTCGATGGCAGACGATGTGGAAGCTGCAAATTCCCTTTGCCGTACGAAGCTTAATTCTAGGTGCCAGAATCAGCGCTGGCTTGGCAGTGATCGGAGCCATCGTTGGCGAATTCTTCGTGGGCGACGCATCGCGATCAGCGGCAGGCTTAGGAACAATCATCGCTGGCTGGCAGCGAATGTTGAAAACCGACGCGATGATTGCCGCTGTGTTGACCAGTACGCTTCTGGGGTTGGTTGTTTTAGGAAGCGTGAATCTATTCAGCCGCCTATGTCTTCGACGCTGGACAGAAGGGCAGTTCGAGAACTAGAACAAGCTGAACCTATGGCGCTAGAACGCTAGCCGCAGCCAAACCAAAGTTGACCTGCGGGCGGGGTCTACAGAGAGCGTCCCGCTTAGGAATACTAGCCGCCAGCCGTTAGGCTCCGGTTCCTTCGGATTTGAAATTAGTCGATGACGAAAACAAGAT
>CAYWNG010000598.1:0-4272 GCA_964458685.1 uncultured Pirellulaceae bacterium | reverse complement strand
CATGTTAGAAACTGGCGTCGACTATCGACGCATTTTGATGGATCAACCTTACGACAAGACCACGCGAGACTTCTTGGTGGATCGGGCTCATCAAAGGAGGATGCGATGAGTTTCCTTCAGCCGTTTTTGTTGTGGGCTCTGCCGCTGATCAGCCTGCCAATCATCATTCACTTGATCAACCAATGGCGCTATCAGACTAAGCAATGGGCAGCGATGATGTTCCTGTTGCAAGCCAACCGGATGAATCGCGGCTTTGCCAAGATTCGTCAATGGTTGATCCTTGCCATGCGAACGTTAGCGATTCTCGGATTGATCGTCGCTATCAGTCGCCCGTTGGCCAGCGGGTTATGGAGCATGATTGGTGGAGCGAAGTCAGATACAACTATCGTACTGATGGATCGATCGCCAAGCATGCTTTGGAAAGGTGAAGCGGGCGAATCGAAGTTGGATGCTGGAAAGCGACAGCTTAACGACGCTCTCAAGACGCTCGGCGCCGATCACTGGGTCAGCGTGAACGCGGCCACGACAGAAGCGGCAGAATTCAAGAGCCTGGAAACCTTAATCGACTCCAGTGCGTTTAGCTCTAGCGGATCATCGGCTCAGATCTCTACAGCGTTGCAACGTTCGCTCGAGTATCTGCAGCTTAACAAACCCGGCGCGGCCGACATCTGGATCTGTTCTGACCTACAATCCAGCGACTGGAATGCAGACAGCGGCGAATGGACGTTACTGCGAACTGGATTCACAGGATTACCGCAGAGCATTCGCTTTCACTTGTTAGCCTATCCCGATCTATCAGGCGAAAATCTCTCGATTCGAGTCACCGACGCTCATCGCGACACAGTGAGCGATGGAGTGCAATCGCAGAACTTCCTCGTGCTTTCGCTACAGATTTTTGCTTCGGGCTCGACGACACAACCTAATCGCAAAGTGCCTGTCCAGCTTGAGATCGAAGGCGTTCGCAGCGAGATGTCGGTGGAGCTGAGCGGTGGAGCAGCCGAACTGCGCGAGCACCGCATACCGTTGCCAGCCAAAGTGGAATCGGGATGGGGCAAGGTTTCGCTGCCCGCCGACATGAACAATGCGGACAACGATTTTTACTTCGTCTTCGACAAGCCGCCCGTGCGCCGGGTTGTGGTTGTTGCAGACGATCCAAGCGCGGTTCGACCACTACAGATCGCAGCCCGAATTGCCGCGGATGGATCAAGCAATAAATCTCAAATTGAACTGCTCGCGCCGGCTCAATTGAGTTCGCTGGAGCTTGATGGAGCAGCCTTGTTGATTTGGCAAGCTGAATTGCCCGACTCGACTACCGCAGCAGGCATCGATAACTATTTGAACGCCGGTGGTCAGGTTGTTTTCTTTCCTCCATCGTCGCTTCTAAAAGGAAATTCATCCGGCGGCAAAAACTATCGCGGGATCGAATGGACAGGTTGGAGCGCTCACGAGGATACGCCAATGTTGGTGACCAACTGGCGAGGCGATCAAGACTTGCTGGCGGCAACGAAGAGCGGAGCAGGGCTCCCCTTAGGACAAATTGAAATTCGTGGACACGCGACGCTCAAGAGCGATCAACCCATGACTCAGCTAGCCACTTTGAATGGTGGCGATAGCCTGATCGCTCGATTGCCGACAAGCAAAGGCGGTCTGTACTTCTGCACCGCAAGCACCGAAGGCAAGCAAAGTACGTTGGCTGAAAATGGCATCGTACTGTTTGTTGTTGTTCAGCGTGCGATCGAACAAGGTCAAGCTGCGTTGCGTGGAGCTTTGATGCGGACCGCAGCGGCTGATACCAGTCGCGCTCAATTGGACGATGCCACTGAGCCCAAGGCCGAGGCGACGCCGGCAACACCTTCGACGCCAGCAACGAACAACTGGCAACAGGTCGCCGGCAATGAATCGCTGTCGTCGGAGTATGAATGCCAACCGGGTGTCTACAAGCAAGACAACCTAATGTTCGCAGTCAACCGACCGTTGACTGAAGACCAATACACGACGATCGCTGACGAAAAACTGGAAAGCCTTTTCGCGGGCTTACAGATGGATCGCGTTGATCAGAAAGCAGGCCGTTTTGGTGGTATCGTTCGTGAGATTTGGCGACAGTTCTTGATCCTGATGGTAGCCGCGCTGATTTTCGAAGCCGCGTTGTGCTTGCCTAAAAAGCTGGTCAAAGCCTAGCCAAACTCGAAGCAACTTTCCCTCAGTCCTACATAGCGTACAAGTTCCTAAACTCACTCACAGTTTGAACAACCTACATCCATGACCGAATCTTCTTTTGGATTCCAAGCAACCGCGCTCTCCATCGCCATTTCGATCATGGCAGTGGCCTTAGTCTGTTTGCTCAGTTGGATGGCTTGGTCGCGCAGCGGATTCCGCCGATCGATTCTGATCCTGGAGCTTCTGCGCATCAGCATCGTTGTGGCAGTTGTACTACTGCTAAATCAACCTGAAACCGTCCAGCGCTTTGTACCAACGGACAAGCCGACCGTTGCCGTCTTGGTCGATGGCTCGCGAAGTATGGATACTCGAGACGTTAAAGCGGGCGAGGATCGTTCGACTCCGCCATCCACGCGCCGCGCGGCCGCCGAACCGCTGTTGGCCGAAGAGACATGGAAGGAGTTCAAGGATCGCTTCGAAATCGTTTTGACTCCGATAGCGACTGAAGATGGAGGCATGGGGTCTGACATCGGTGCGGCCCTTGAAAAGGCTCGGGAACAACACGCTTCGCTGCGAGCGATTGTCCTTGCCAGCGACGGCGATTGGAACGGCACAACACCGCCCGTTCAAGCCGCGACCAAGTTGCGTGGACAGCAGATTCCGATCATGGCTGTACCTCTAGGAAGTGCATCGAGATTGCCAGACTTAGACCTTGTGAGCTTCGACGTACCTACATTTGGCGTCGCATCCAAAAGCGTTCGCATTCCACTAACTATCGAAAGTTCGCTGCCGCGCGATCACGTAACGCAAGTCGAACTAAAGATCTCTGACGGCACGGTCATTAAGCATCAAGTACAAGTCGGCGCGATGGGACGAACTTCCGATGCCATTGTTTGGAAGCCTGAGAATGTCGGCGATTACACGCTGGAGCTAACACTCCCCGAGCATCCCGAAGAGGTCGTCACCGATAATAACAAGCGTGAGGCTCCCATCGCAATTCGCGAAGAGAAGCTGAAGGTCTTGGTCATCGAATCTTTGCCTCGCTGGGAATACCGCTTCCTTCGCAACGCATTGTCGCGCGACCCTGGGGTTGAAGTAAGCTGTCTGCTCTTTCATCCCGGCTTAACTAAAGTCGGTGGTGGAAATCGCGACTATATCCCTAGCTTTCCAGAATCGTTGGATCAGCTCAGCCAATACGACGTGATCTTTTTAGGTGACGTCGGAATTCAGGAAGGGCAACTGACGACCGAGCAAGCCGAATTGATCAAGGGCTTGGTGGAGCAACAGGCCAGCGGTTTGGTCTTCATGCCAGGCTACAAGGGCTATCAACAGACATTCACTGGTTCACCGCTCGACCCTTTGTTGCCTATTGTCTTCGATGAAGCTCAACCGAATGGATGGGGTTCGCGAACACCAAGCCACTTTGCATTGACGGAGTTTGGTCGCTCTAGTTTGCTGACGAAACTTGCCGACACTTCCGAAGACAACATGCAAGTCTGGGAAGGATTACCGGGCTTTCAGTGGCACGCGCCAGTGATTCGAGCCAAGGCTGGTACCGATGTTCTCGCTGTGCATCAAGAGTCCTCCAATCAATACGGTCGTTTGCCGCTGTTGGTCACGCGAACGTTCGGAGCTGGCAAGATTCTCTTCATGGGAACCGAAGGTGCTTGGCGATGGCGTCGAGGCGTCGAGGACCTTTATCACTATCGATTCTGGGGGCAAGTCGTTCGTTGGATGGCCTATCAACGCAATATGGCCAAGGGCGAACTGATGCGACTTTACTATTCACCCGAACAGCCTCAAGTACGACAAACCGTTGCGATCAATGCTAACGTCATGAGTCAAAGTGGCGAGCCGCTCAGCCAAGGCAATGTATCGGTGCGTTTGGTCGCTCCTTCGGGACGCATTCACTCAGTTCAACTAGCTAACACGGGTGTGCAGTGGGGTGCGTTTTCAGGCAATTTTGTTCCGGAAGAGCCCGGAGCCTATTGGGCTGTCGGAACAGCGGCGATTTACGCTGGGGCCTACGCGATCTTCGGCACGGGATCCGCTTTCGGCGTTGTTTTTGTCAATATGCTTTCGGGGCCAATTGATATGAATAACGGAATGTTTGAT
>CAYWNG010000597.1:0-4286 GCA_964458685.1 uncultured Pirellulaceae bacterium | reverse complement strand
AACGAAACCCCAATTTTCCCGAATAAAAATGCTTCACAGCGTTGCCTGAAAGGGCGAACCGGCTCCATCATTTCGCTTTCCCAGGGCGGCGCTGCGCTTTGCCCTGGGCTTTGGTGTTGAGGCCTTTCAGGCCAGTAAGGACAAGCGCAACTCTGGATAGTTTGAAGACGAAACAATAGCCTGGACCACACTCACAGGCGAAGTCTCGCTCAAAGAACCAGAGCCACAAAACCAGACTCACTGATCCTTGCGGCCCACATCCGCTTTGGCAGCCACGGCCTTCTCGAACGTAGGATTAGATCTTGGCTAACCACTCCACTGCCAACCCCCACGCCTCCATCACGCTCCTCATCGCCGCCATCTCGCCAACCAAGCGATGCATCATCTAATCCTTAATGTGTTCGTCGATTTGGGTTAGTCTTCGGGACGGAAAGAATTGTACTCGTCTACACCAGGCTTGTATTGTACATGAAGCCTTCCGCAGTTTCCGCAGCGATAGCAAAAATGCGTGGTCGAGTCTTGTGCGGACAGTATGTCTTCGATTACGTCAACATCCGTTTTCAAATGAAGTCGATCATGGATCGTTGAACCATAAAAGTATCGCATCCATGCATCCCGCTGCCCCGTTTGTAAAGCCGCGAGGAATCCGTGGAATGCCGCGCGTCGCTTGTCTATCGAAGAGTCTACATCCGAATCCCATACCAAGTAGCCGGCATTGGGACTTGGGGGATCGACAAGGATTGAACTACCACAAGTGCAGCAGAACTCATGCATCCTTTACCCTGTATTGATGATGCGACGAACGATTGAAATGACGCGTTGCGACCGATTTTCTATCCGTTAGACAACGCGTGCCCCACAACTCGCACACATTTCTCTGTTCGTCGAATGGGTTTCCCGGGGCACCCAATACAATCGGCGATGTTATCAATATACGCCACGGGAGCCTATGTAGCAACGCAATCTAGGAACCTGGAATGTTAGCGACTTTCCAGAAGTTACTAGAGTTCAGGATACATGTCACCACTAATGGACAGCGAAAATCCTGAATTCATCGCAGTGTTGACGACCGTTTGGAAACGGCTGATCTGTGAGTGCTCCACCCCATCCGCCGTCAAACGCATTATTTCCTTGTTGAGTGACTCTAGAGATGTATTTGGCACCACAAGTGTCGGTGACTTGTAGCGAAGTAACGCAATGTCTCGCATGAGCGAGTAGCGGGAATCGGCGGATCGGCAGTGCGAAAAGATCAATTCATAGAAGCTCTGATCGAGATAGATCGCTCGTAGGTTGGATTGATCGGCTGGCGGCTTCTGCGAGTAGCAAACGAGAAATGCCATTGGTTGATTTGATTCGGCCTGCAGCGGGATAGAAAGGGCGTTAAACTTTGTCGACGGCCTGCTTCGAGACTGCTATATCGACGGGGTTTTAAACATGCATTTTAAAGTTGCTCGACGGCAGATGCAACATTGCAGATTCGGACAGCAGGCCGGGGAGGGCTGAGATTTTTTGGTAAGAAAATGGTGGGTAAGAAAATAATGAACATGGAGAAGACTAATCTTCGCTGATGGCTACTGACCATTAGTGGGAATTCGTGTTGATTAGTGGTTGAAGGAGGCTACGCTGTGAAAGATGGCGCTGAAGTCCAATAGAAGGGATCGCTTTCGCCCTCACCGCTTTGGGCTCGCACCACGCCCAGCAGATAGTTAGGCTTCAAGCTAATCGGCATAAACGAAAAACATCTTGTTTTTTCCATGCTCTGGGAGTGTAGCTAGAAGCCTAAAGGACCGACCGGGCAAGCCGGTGGGATTGAAGGAGGGAAGAACGACACGGAGTGTCGTGGCACACTGGGGAAGAAAATTTGGAAGATGAAGACAACTGCAGTGACGGGCACTGACTAATTGGGTTATGTAAGTCTTGATTGTAGCGTAGTCAACTCTGGTCAAACTCGGCAGGAATTCGACCTACCCTCGATTGCAAACGGTAAGGTGAGCGCGCGGGAGAGTTCGATACTCGTGATGCAGCGCGTTTTCGAGCTGCTGGAGTGGCGGAAGGACCGTGCCATTTGAATCCTGCTGGCTTGCCCAGCAGATAGTTAGGCTTCAAGCTAATCGGCCCAAACGAAAAACATCTTCTTTTTTTCCATGCTCTGGGAGTGTAGCTAGAAGCCTAAAGTACCGACCGGGCAAGCCGGTGGGATTGAAGAGCCGGAGGGGGTGAAGAAGTAAGAAAGACACGGAGTGTCGTTACACACTGAGGAAGCGGATGGCAAGTGGAATGTGGCTAGTTGTCTTGCATCAAGCTCTGCTAATTGCGATTGATGGCTTCATCCAAGTTCAAAATCAAGTTGGCCAGAAGCGTGTAGGCGGCCAATTGTTCTGGCTCAAATTGCTTCGCTACAGGTGCTTGGCCAAAGCTTGTAAGCTTCACGGCTGCCGCTCGATCGTCCAGGTACCGCAATTCGAAGTCCGTCAGAGCTTGCGATAGCTCCGCTCGCTCACGATCGTCTGGATAACGGGCAAGCACGATGCGGAACATCAGATCGATTCGGTCGTTGGCGTTTTGTGGTGCCGTCTGAAGTGCTCGCGTGGCAAGCTGCCGCGCGGCCTCGACGTGCTGGACATCGTTCATCAACTGTAGAGCCTGCAAAGGAGTATTGCTGCGCTCGCGCCGAGTACACAACATTTCGCGATTGGGCGCGTCAAAGTTGCTGAGGAATGGCGGCGGTGCGGTGCGCTTAATAAACGCATAAATGCTGCGACGATAGATTTCGTCTCCGCGATCGCGCAAGTAGTAACGAGTGTTGCTGTTGGCGTATCCGACCGGCTCCCAAATATTGGGCGGTTGATAGGTCAAAAATCCTGGACCTCCGAGCCGAAGATTAATCAAACCACTAGCGGCCAAGGAAAGATCGCGAGTCTGTTCAGCGTCCAAACGAATTCTTGGGCCTCGGGCAAGTAAGCGATTGTTCGGGTCAAGTCGCAAATTCTCTTGATGGTGGAGCGTTTGCTGTTGAAAGGCAGCCGACATTACAAGCGACTTAACGAACCGCTTCACGTCCCAGCCATTGGCCTTGAAATCAATGGCAAGCCAGTCCAGCAATTCGGGATTAATCGGCGGCGAACCTTGCATTCCGAAATCGTCTGAAGTGCTTACCAAACCCGTTCCAAAAACTTGTTGCCAAAAACGATTTACGGCAACACGGGCCGTGAGTGGATGGTCATCGCGCACGAGCCAATTGGCGAGATCCAAACGCGTGAGACGACGATCAGCGGGCTCTGCAACCAAAGGCGGAAGGAACGCAGGAGTCCCAGGCTGCACAGGATCAGCCGGCGAGTTGTACTGACCGCGAGTCATGACGTGCGCCTGTCGTGGTGTAGGTAGATCGCCGGAGATCATTGTCCCTGGAATTGAGGCCTTCAAAAGCTCAAGAGCAGCTCGCGCTTGATCATATTGCATTCGGGCTCGCGAAAGTTCTTGCGGTACATGCCGGGCGATATGCTTCAAATACTGAGTGCGGATCTGAAATAGGTCGCCTTCACTTTGCTCACCGCCCTCAGCGGGCTTCTTCAGCGCGGCGGCAACGGTTGGCGGAACAACTGGAATGTCTTTGCCTTTCGCGTATTCTCGCCAAGCTGCTAGAGAGACTCGCGGATCATTTTCGGCTGGAGCGGTGCCTCGGATTACGATTCCATCCCACCAAGCGATTCCACCAAACTCAGCTAAGTTCATCGATTGCACGAGCGTCCCGGGCTCGAGATTCAACTTGTCAGCGGTAATCGTAACTTTGGTCCATTGAGCTGGTGTTGGTAGGTCGCCCAGTCGAACATTCTTGGCGTCGTTGAATTCTCCTTTTTCCAAAGCACTCACGGTTCCTAAGGCATACTTTCGAGCGCCTTTGTTCGTGCCAAGCTCAATCATCACAGCTTGTGGCGGATGTAGATCATCAATGCGCAGCCAGAATTCCAACGAAGCTTGTTGTGGGATCGATCGGGGTATCAACCCGCCGTTGATCTTTTGCTCGTGGAGATCGCCGTAAGACATCGCAAGCGCTCGACGTCCCATTGGGGCTCGCAAGTCTGCACTCGCGTCCCAACGCTCGACATTCCTCGACGTGTTGCTAGCCGACGCTCCCAGCGGGATTAAGTCATCCAGCCAGACATCCAAGACGCCTAACGTCGCTTCGCCGCTTTGACTTACCAACCACTGATCCCACTTCGAAGCCAGATCCGCAGCTTGGCTTTGCAATTCGCCTTCAGTGAACTCAACGGCCTTCTGTAATCGAT
>CAYWNG010000596.1:3993-4290 GCA_964458685.1 uncultured Pirellulaceae bacterium | reverse complement strand
ATATTTGCTCTTGGGTAAGAGAGTACGTGTAGCAAATCCGCCGAAAATGCGTCGGTGGAATTCCAGCACGACAAAGCCTTATAGCTTCGCTAAGGCTTGCCATCGTTCCTGAATATGAGCCTTCACTTACTTCATTCAGAAGCAAACTTCTCGGCTTTTGCTCAGCCATTTTTCTAGCCCCCGGTTTTGACTGCCCGCCTTTTGGCATTATTCGTCACGCTAAATGACTAGTCAACAATCTTAGTCTCTACAAAGCGATAATCCCCCAATATCCAGTTGGTTTTGGGGCATTCTTGG
>CAYWNG010000596.1:0-3983 GCA_964458685.1 uncultured Pirellulaceae bacterium | reverse complement strand
CCACAGGTATCTGGTTATGGAGATGGCTTCGCGCACGCGGCCTTCAAGGCCTCAGACTGCTCGCCTTGTTCGTTTTTCGCATTGAGTAAAACGCTCGCGGCTACTGATACTGCTTGCTCATCCGCTGTAGTTTGTCTTCCCAGTGTTTGCGATCACCGCGAGTCGATGAGATGAACTTGCCATCCAGTTCGGGAGGAATCCGCTGCAAGACTTGCTCAGCTTGTCGCAGAGCTTTCTGAGCTTCTTTGTCGCTCCCCAATTTTCGGTGGCAAGCGGCAACTTCCACCAGCGCCTCTAGCGCTTCTGGCTGATTGACGTAGTAGCTCGCCGCGCTACGATATGACTTTATTGCTTCGTCATAACGACTAAGTGCAACCAATGCATCCGCCTCACCAAAATAGCAGTTGCGGAGAATTGCGGGAGCCAAGCTATCGGTCTCTTTCGCCGCTAGAATTGTCGCAGAAAGCGAATGAAACTGATTGACAGATTCTTCCATTAATCGACGCCACTGCTGATTTTGCTGGCGTCGATCAGAGTCTGTGATGTCTTGATTCGCAGAGACCAACTTTGGCATTTCGGCAGCCAATCGATAACTGTCAGCAAGTTGATACCGCGTAAAGTAATACCGCGGATCGTTCGGATATCGCTGGACTGCTTCGCCCAGTTGCTCGATGCCTCGAAGCAAATCGGAATGACTCTTCTGAAGCGACGCTGCATATTCACTCCAGTTCTTCAGCGGCTTGTCTTTCGGTTGAGCCTTCAATTGAGCTTTCAATTGAGCTAGTAGCAAACGGCCTCGTTGAACCACCAAGTTGCCAAGTTCAATCGACGAGTCCTTCCACATCGGGCTTTCAGGACTGAGATCATAGTCCCACAAGTTCGCGCTGAGTAGATCGATAGCCTTGTCTAAATTCTCAAGCTCTGTGTTGGCTCGCGCTAACAGAAGTCGCACTTCATAAGAACTAGGATTGTTCGGATAGTATTCCAAGCAACGCTCCAATGGATCTAGGCTATCCTTCCAACGTCCCGCCGCGATGTAGTTCTTGCCAATAGCAATCAACGCGCGAGGCTGACGTGTTCGCGTTTCGTATTGCAGGTAGGTCTTCAGCATGCGATTCGCTGGCTCGATCTGATTCGCCTTTTGGTAACACTCAGCCGACGACCAGACAATATCCAAGTAGTCTTTTGATCGTAGTTCAACTGTGGCCAAGCGTTCCAGTGTGTCGCCAGCTTTAACGTAAAGCGGCACAGCTTCTGACGCAAGTTGATTGTGTTCCGTCTTGGCCTCAGACTGGACTTTGTTTGCCCAGTCGATGTAGGTCGCCGCTTGAAGCCTTAGTGAGTAAGCTGGAGAAAAGGCAATCGTCAGTTGCTGTGCCAACTGAATTGCTCTTTCGTACTCGCTCTTCTTTCGCATTTCGTCACCGATGGCAACTAACCTTGTACGCAGCTCGTCCAGCGGCATCCAATAGTCGTTGTACATCTCGGTGTCTTTAATGCCGCGCAGTAGTTGACGAGACGTTGCGAGCGATTCGTCATACTCATTCAGCTCTTGCAAAATCTCAGCTTCTTCAAGGCTGGCAGCAATTGCTTCGGCAGAGTTTGGATTCTGTTGTCGAACAACACTAAGCGCGCCAGTTGCGTCGATCAAGTTCTTTTGTAATCGCAACACGCGACCGTAAAGATAACTGGCTTGACGACGAGTGACCGGAGATGTTTCTGCCGCATAGATTTGCTTCTTCAAGGAGGCATTGGCCAATCGCAACAGGCTTTCGCGTGGGGCCTCCTCTTTTTCTGCCATCGCTAACTGAATATTGCAGCGAGACTTCCAATAGAGAGCCTCATCAAATTCTTGCAATTTAGAATCAACTTTGTCCAGCCAATTCATACACTGGTCAAAGCGCTTTTGCCTGAAAGCCAACTGCGCTTGGCAAAGATAGGTCTGAGCCAACTCGCTGGCTGATTTACCCGGAATGCTCTCCCAAGAGGCCAAATTCGACTCGGCATCAGCGATATCCGGCTTCGGCTTGCGAAGTTGTGCTTGAATGATCATCAGCATCGACTCGCTTCGGCACTGTGGATAGTCCTTATAGGAATGGCGAAGAGATTCGATCGCTTCATCCCACTGGTAGGTGTGGAATTGACAGAACCCCAGGTAATAATAACCTTTGCCAGTCAGACCGATAGGAAAACCAAGTTCGCGACTTTTGTTCAGGTGATCAGTCGCCTCTAGAAGCGTCCGCCGATGCTCGGCTGAATCGAGTTCATCCTTGATCTTTTGGAGCTTGGAAACGCCAGTCACATACTGCCAACGCGAATTCGTCTCGGGGTCGATCTTAGGCTCGAGATCTTCAGCTATTTCGCTGGCAAGATCCCAACGCCCTTCGTCCAGCCATTGACTAGCAAGCTTGAGTTTTTGCTCATCGTCGAAGTCTTCCGAAACGATATGCGCGAAGATGCCGCCAAAGGCGACCAATGCCGATAACGTGGCTCCAACCGCAAGTAGAAGTTTCTTGGACATGATTTACTAGGCCGATTGGCGAGCCAACATTGCCGATTCAGGGACAACCAAGTTTAGAGTTACCCGAATCCGAGTTGCCCTCACCAGAATTGCCAGAACCAGAGTTGCGCCTACCTGGGACGCTGAGATTGTCACCCTAGACAATCCATCATCGGAAATGTGCCTCCAATTTAGCCACTCGCAAATCGTCGGCGACAGGAACGAATCAACCGAAGGGTAGATCTTGTCGGTTAGCACGATAGTAGTGGCTGTGCGCAAAATTCAACCACGGCCCGTGCGCCGGCGGTGCGTGGGCGTCCCGCCCGCTTCTGACCACAATCCTAGCTTCCTGTCACATGTCAGATGATTCGGCCATAGCTGCGGCGTTACGCAAGAATTGTTTAACGATTCATCGCTGCGACTGCTTCTCTTCAGCCCGGAGGGCGATACATCTCTGCCGGTGGTGCCCATAATCTCCCCATGCCCCTTTAAACACCACCCTAGTTTTTCTATTATTTGCAATGGACTGTCAAAGCATCTGAAGAAACTGAGTAAATGGCATTTGGAAAACGGAGAAGAGCTATGTCGAGAATTCTGTCTTTTAAGGAAAGTCGGTCTAGTCGAATAGTAGTCATGATCTCGAACGTTCTTCTACTGATTAACTCCGGCTTCTCGCAAGAGCCTAGAAGTAATGTTCTGAAGAACAGTCTGAATATGACCATGGTCGAGATCAAGAAAGGAGATTTTGTAATGGGCGGGACAGTCGGCTTGAATGGACTGATGACGATGAATTGCCATCGGGGCCATGCAAGATCGATGCATCCTTTTGGATGCAATCCACGGAAGTGACTCGCTCAATGTTTGAAGAATTCTGTTCAAGCACACACTATGTGACTGACTGCGAGCGAAAACTGAACGCTACTGCGAATGCTGATTACGCGGGAACGTGGCGAGATGATAGACTTGACCAAGATCCTGATCTTCCCGTGGTTATGGTTACTTACAACGATGCGGTGGCATTTTGCCTGTGGCTATCAGGACGTGAGGGAAAGCGATATCGCCTGCCGACAGAGGCGGAGTGGGAGTATGCTTGCCGAGCTGGCTCGAATACTGAGTTCCCAGGGACCTCTGATGTGCTGGAAGTGTGCAAAGCTAATTGCATAGGCCATAGTGATCTTGATAGCATTCGAAGCAAGAACCCCGAAACGCGAACTAGGTTGTGGAAATGCGGATCTGGAAAGCCAAATGCCTTTGAGTTATATGATATGTGCGGCAACGCTGCTGAAATTGTTGATGGCTATCACCTCAGTTATTCCAAGGGGCTGGTACAGCCTTCGAAAGTCTTAAGGTCTATGCGTATTTCGGTAAGGGGAGGTAGTTGCAATTCCGGGCCAGAACACGCTCGCTGCTCCGCCCGAATGTGGATCAACCGAGAAAGCGGATATGAGAGCACAGGTTTTCGAGTCGTAATGGACGAATAGCA
>CAYWNG010000595.1:0-4298 GCA_964458685.1 uncultured Pirellulaceae bacterium | reverse complement strand
GCACGCGCAGCATCGACGCCAGCATCTTGATGTGCGTGCACTTCTTGGCAATGCGATTGGGGTTCACCCAAGTCCGCAATTCCATTTCGAGCACTTTTCGATCGGAGTCGAAAGTGTATTGGTACGCGACTGCCCCATCTACACTACCGCCTCCCGTCCCCCTTACCGCAAGGCTGTATCGGTCCCATGAATCACTGCGGTTCCCATCGACTCGTATGTACCCCGCATACTCACGCGTGCCAAGGTAACTGAGATAGCGAATACTCACTAGCTTCTGGTCCAGAGAAACTTCTTCGTACCTTGGCATTAAATCCGAGTGAAACATGTCCCAAGGCCCACGAATTCCGGAATGCCCTGGCTCCCAATCGCAATCCTCCCATGGTAACTGGGTCACCGTACCGCAAACTTCGACCTCTAGAGAGCTTGGATTGATTGAGAGCAAATGCCTGATTAGCAATAGGCCACCTAGTATCGCTCCCACGATCGTAGTGGCAATCAACAAAGTGCGAGTTGTAAACTGAAGTCGCAAGGTAAACTCAACTTATTGCGTTGCCCTATAGCCGAAGTCTCACCTACACCACCCCTATCTTGGTGGCTCCGTGGATTAAACCGTAAAATCAAACAGCCAGTGGTGTGTTGCGCATGCGGATGAGCTTTGGAAGCTGTGTGAACGCTTGAGCAATGTACTTTTTGTAGCGATGTTGGTTTGTAGGACGCATGCTGCACACACCCTAGGACGAAGAGCTGCTCACGGCTTCAAATACAGATCGAACCAGTTGACCATTCCGTCAAACATGCGTTTGTTACCCGCCGCGTCGAAGCCGTGGCCAGCGCCTTTGATGACGACTAGTTCGTTCTTGACGCCTTCCTTGTTAAAGGCTTCGACGATCTTCTCGCTGTGGAATAGCGGTACTAAATCGTCTTTGTCGCCGTGCACGAGGAAGGTCGGCGCGTCGTCGCTGGTGACGTGCATGAGCGGCGAAACATCAGGAGCCTTTTTCGGATCGAATTTCAACGCGGGAAACTGCTCGCGACGTGGATTGCCGGGCTCGACATACGGTGCCAAGTCGGTGGGTGGAAAGATGGCGACAACGGCTGCAACGCGGGGATCCTTTTCAGGCTTGCCCTTGTCGTTGCTTTGCGTGCCCAGAATGAGCGAAAGATGGCCACCGGCACTAAAGCCAAAGACGCCCAGCTTGCTCTTATCAACACCAAAGTCGGAGGCATGTTCGTAGATGTGTTTGAGAGCTAGCTTCACATCGGCCACACATTCGGGTACGACATAGCGAGGGCTGCTTCCGTGACGAACAGCAAACACGGTGTAGCCCGCTTGAAGGACTGGCGCGATCAGCGAGCCAGCCAATTGATCAGGCGGTGCCCATTGGCTCACCCAACCACCGCTGACCATGAACAGCACTCCAATGCCCTTGGCATTTTCTTTAGGAGTGAACACGTCGTAAGTCATTGCCATGCCATCTTTGTGGCCATAGACCACATCGGGCTTCACTTCATAGCTTTTCTGAGCGAAGCACGTTGGTGCCAACTGTGCAAGCAGTAGCAATCCGGCGAGGTAGCGGAGCATGGTAGTTCCAAAAACGGCGGGAGGAATGGGCAGGCGCTACCTGAAGCAGCAACAGTAGTTGAATCTTACTTCAAAGCTGGTGGCAACAAGGCGAGGACTGATTGGCTTGGTCGCGCGATTACGTGAGCGGCAATCAGCTTGCCCAGGCCTTCGACCTTTGGCTTAGCCGCGTCGATGGCTGCACGCACTGCGGCAACATCGCCACGAATGACGATAGTGACATAACCGCCGCCCAACTTCTCTTTGCCGACAACGTCAACTTGAGCCGCTTTGCAGGCGGTGTCGATGGCTTCAAAGACTGCGGTAAAGCCTTGTGTTTCGATAAAGCCTAAGGCTTGAATGGATTCTGAACTCACGGAAACTTCCTCTTGGGTTGATAGATTTTTGACTACGTTTTGTTGGATCAGCGGATTGAACTCGGCTGAGCTGAGTATTCCCTTGGCGGCTTCTTCGCTGACGCGAGGAATGACAGTACTGACCGGCTTGCCCTGCATTTGCTGAGCGACTTGATGACCGGCATCGATGGCCGCTCGAACTGAATCGACCGAGCCACGGATCTTGATGACGGTACCGAGAAAATCGTTCAGCTCGACTTGCCAAACTCGAATTCGAGCGGCCTTCTCCATAACATCCAGAGCCACCATGGCTGGAGTCCAGCCGGTTGTTTCCAGCACTCCGAGAGCCGAAGGGTCTGAAACGGGTGGCGTTGCACATTGAGTCATGTCGAAATTGCCTTGATCAAAGTTAGCGCGTCGAAGTGGATGTGGAATCAACTATTTTAGCTGCAATTTTTTCCGCCGCAGCGCGGTGTTGGTCCCAAATCTCGCTCATCAGGACGGGTTGTCCTCCGCGAGCCTTGGATTCTTGAGCCGCTTGCATAAAAGCCATCATTTCCAGGGTTTCGGCGTTGGAGACGGGGGCCTCTTTGCCGCCGAGAAACTGGTCGATCTGGTAAACCAGCGGCTCGTAGCCGTCGAACTTGGCGTCTTGCTCGATTGCCTTATCGGCAAACACTACCATACCAAAACCGCTCGCACCTGATCGAAGTCCACGAAAGGTCCCAATGCGACCATCTTCCCACGTTCCAACCACTACATCCGCACCTTCGGTGTGGGTTTGAACGACCTGTTTGCAGCCTTGCCCCATGGCGGTGTAAAGAGTTTCCACGCCATGAATTCCGTACCAGTAAAGATCGGTATGCGTAGGGTCTGTCGAGCAAGGGCTCCACGCAAACGCTCCCGTGATCTTGCCGCGGTACTTGTCCTCGCGATAACGAGCGATCGAGGCGCTGAAACGTAACGACGAACTGCTAAACCATTGAGCTCCAAAATGTTTGCCAACCAGATCGATAGCGATCGCCTGCGTAAGGTCGTTTGCCAACGGCTTGTCGATGAACACTCGCTTGCCCGATCGAAAGACTGGAACAACCTGCTCCAAATGTTTGCGGCCGTCCACGCTCTCTAGCAACACAGCGTCGACTTTAGGAAGCAGTGTTTCGATCGAGTCCACAATCTCGACGCCCATCTCCTTCATCTGCTTGGTGTATCCTTCGACGCGATCACGACTGGACGGTAAATCTGCGCTGCCGCCAGGAAAGGCCGCGACGACTTGCATGTTGATCGCAGGCTTCTTCGGATCGCGAGCTTGGATCAGCTTGGTAAAGGCGATGCAATGCGATGTGTCCAAGCCAATCATGCCAACCTTGACCGGCGCTGGTTGAGCAGCCTCATTGACCTTGGCCGTTTCATCGGCTGAGGTCTGATGAGTAACCGCAAGCATTAACAAGATTGAGAGAATTAGTTTGCGGTAGTTCATAGTGAAGTGCTCAGTGTTATTGGTTTAGTCAGCGAAAGGGCAACAGTCGCCTTCGGCTTGCCGTTAAACAATTTTCGACCAACAAGTCGATGATTTAGCTATGGGGTTGTTCGCCAGAGCCAACGCAAAGTGTCGGGGAAGATCGATCCGCCATGCTTGCCGTTGTGAGCACCTTCGCCATAGACAAACTTGTAATCGTAACCTTTGAAGGCCAGCGACTTGGCCATCTCTTGATTGGCTAGTGGCCAGTTCCCATGCTCGTTGTCCAAGTCACCACTGCCATCTTGCAGAAAGACTCGAATCGGTTTCTTGGGAGTCTTTCGAATCAATGCTTCGCAGTTGTGTCCGCCACGAATATTGACAAAGCTGCCGATGTGACTGACCACTTTGCGGAAGTGATCGGGCTTTTCCCAGGCCACAGTCCAAGCACAGATGCCGCCCGAGCTTTGCCCGGCGATGGCTCGTTGCTCTGGATCATCGGTCAGCTTGTACTTCTTGCCAACTTCGGGAAGTATCTCTTCGATTAAGAAACGAGCGTATTGGTCCGACAACGTGTCGTACTCGAAGCTTCGGTTCGAAGGAGCTGGTTGCCAGCCGCGTTTCTCTGGTAGCGGGCCTTTGGTTCCTGGATCGATGAAGATGCCGATCGTCACGGGCATCGCGCCTTCATGAATCAGGTTGTCCATAACAACCGTCGCTCGAAAATCGCCTTTGGGATTTTGATAGGAATGACCGTCTTGAAAGACCATGACGGCGGCAGGCTTGGCTGCATCGTATTGGGCAGGTACGTAGACAGCGTAACGACGTCGCGTGCCTTCGAAGATCTTGCTCTCCCACTCGAACTCCTCGACTTTGCCCTGTGGGACTCCTGGCTTAACTTCAGCATCAGGGTGAACTGGGT
>CAYWNG010000594.1:0-4315 GCA_964458685.1 uncultured Pirellulaceae bacterium | reverse complement strand
TCGACGGAGCGTCGCATCTCACTGGTGAAAGACTAAACAGCGAGCGACGGCGGAGCGTCGCGGCACACTGCTACCGAATGGCTTTGGCGTTTCGGGCGCGTTCGGCGACTTCTGCGGCAAGCGGACTGGTTGCTTCCGAGATGGCCACGGCCAACCAGCCGTCGCGAATCTCCAGTTGCGATACGGCCAAGCCCTTCGCGCGCTCGTCTTTGCTCCATTGATCCGAGATCAATGGAATTTCAGGCTTGCTGACGAACACCTTCGAGAAGATAACTCGTAAGGCCAATCGATCGCGAATCGGTAAGTGCTTGGCTTGAATCTCGATCGTTCCATCTGGGTCATGTACCAAACCTGCATTCAGTCCATCGGCGATTGGTACGTAAGTTGAGGTAACGACGAAGTTGCTGATGTTCACGCCCTCTTCACGATGGAAGTTGGCGATCCGCAGTTGCAATCGCAACTTGCCTTCGACCATCTCAACGGTGATTGGACGATGATCGGCGAAGCGAACCGTGATGTCCTCTGGAATGTCTTCGGGTGGAGCCCACTGAGCTTCGAAGACTTTCCCCAGGTTTTGATAGAGCTCTTTCAACCGCCAATCCTTACCGGTCAATCCGATACGGTCAATCGTGTTGTTGATGACGGATTGATGCAATTGAAAACTCGTGAGACTTTCCGCTGGAGCGCGAGGTCGAGGTGTGAAGGCACTCAATTGCGTTTCACCAGCCAGACGGTATCGAATCGCTAAACGATCCTCAGAAGTGCTCATCGAAACAACCATCGGGTCCAGAGTCAAACGTTGCAATGGTCCGAGAATTCGCTCGCTGAAATCCTTTTCGGCCTTCTGTAGGCTCTCGCCCAGCTTGCGATCGATTTCAGCATCGGTCTCTCTAGCGATGATGCGTTCGGTGATCCGACGCGCCAAGCCTCGCTTTTGATTGAACTGTTCACGAACAACCAAACGTACGAAATCGCCAACAACTGGTAACCCATCAAAGTCAGTGCTCATCTTCTCCAATTGATCGGTCGAACTGACTTGAGCTGGCTGCGACGAGAAACGGTATCCCAAGGGGCTCATGGTCAAGAAGCGACTGCTGTTGACCACTGCTGTTCCCGAATTGTGGAAAGTGGCTGGGCCTTTGCTACTTTGTGTTGAACTAACGACTTCACCGCGAACTCCAAGCTCGACATTCCAAGCTTGAGCGTCGGGATGAAACTTCACCGCCAACTGTGTATGGACAGCGCTGTCGCCTGCGGTATCAGCGCCAAGGATGCGTTGACGCACTGGACGCATTTCGACTTGGCTTTCAGGCAGGAAGCGTTCGATCAGACTTTGCGATACGGTCAAGCGTAAGTTGGCGTTGCGGTAGTGTGTGTTGAGTACTTCGGCCAATTGTTTTTGCGGAGCAGACTCGGCGTTGCGCAAAACTTGAATCGTATCAGCGACTGTGTGTACCAATCGCGAGGACGAATTTTGTTCAATTTGTTCGAGGCTCATCAACAAGTGGCGATAATCCACTGGATCACGTCCCCAGCTTGCCAAGTACTCGGACAGTCGATTGATCGATTCTTGTTGAAGTAATTCCTTCTGTCGCCCGTCCAAGCGAGCCCAATAGACGCGAGAGAGAAAGCTTCGAGCAAGTTGATTGCCGGTGCGCCATTGTTCTTGAGGCGCGCTGACCCACTTCTTCAGGTCATCGATTAATAGGTACTTTCTCCATCCCTCAGCGTCGCTACCAGTCTTGAGGAACGCTTCGACCTCGTTCACGGCCACAGCAAGCTCGGCCTTAGAAACTTGATCGCGAGTGCTAGGTGCAGCTAACGCAATGCTCATTCCATCCAGGCTAGCTTGAATGGCCGACCAAACGGCGATGCGGCGCTGTAGCGAATAACTTGTGCGAATGATCGATGCGGCCCAATCGTGATCCTTAAGCTGCTCGCCTAAAGCACGGCCTTCGTCGCTTAACTGAGAAAGTTCGTTCAGCAGTGTTTTGCTGGCTGGATTTTCTAGCCCAACATCTTGAACCAGCGTGGTTACTTTGGATTCAACGAGCGTAATCCACTGTTCAACGCCGGTGATGCTTGCTGCGTCGATGACAGGCGCAGTCACATAGCGCGGCATTTGACTCGGTTGGCTTTCCGCGTTTGCGGCTGCTCCGCGCGATCCAAAGCGAAGTGCTTCAAGTTCGACAAATAGCTGAGCTGGCGTGGGCATCTTGCCAACGATCTCGGTTGGCGATCGCAGACTTTCGAAGCGCTGGCTGCGCAGGTCGCCTGCGACTTCGTCGACGACAACAGTCTTTGCACTCACGACGTTCATGGGACTCGCCAGTGCGCTGTCCATGTTCTCCATCAACGAAACCAGCGTGCTGCTTTGCTGCGTCAATGGAAGACTGACAAAATCCTCGGACGATAGCGGCTCGCGGAGAAATGCCGTGGAAGCCAATTCAGGCGGACGACGCAAGAGATTCACGGCATCGTTTGGACTATCATCGCGACGCTGGAGCGCAGTCGAGTGGCTAGGCGAGACGGGGCTTGTTCCCATCAGTTCCGCGTCGACCTCTAAAACAATGCCTTGCCCCGAACTCGACAACTGCGAAGTAACGCGTTGAGCCAAGGCCATAAAGTCCTCGCTCGTTATTCCGTAGTAGCGTTCGGCTACAACCAGAGCGATGGAGAGAAAAGTGGCGATTGAAATAGCTGCCACCCAGCCTCTGTAACTACGTTCTCGTGTCATCTTGCGAAAGATTCCGTAACAAACGTGAAATTGCCACAAACTGGGGCATTAACTCAATTGTTAGAATCGGCACGGACAATAGCCTCGCGACAACGACTTTCCACGCAGAGACTCAAGCCGAGCGAGCTTGGTTCGGAAAGGCTAAGATGCGCAAACTCTTCCGCCTAGCTTTTGCAGGCTTTGGCTGGAAAACTGTCCGTCCTTGGTCAAGCTGAAGGTCTGCTTGAGCTCGCCTCGCTGATTGCGGAACCAACTCGCCACAAGGGCTAGCGTTTCCGGTCGCGGCATAAATTGCGATCCAACCAAGTCGGGATTCGTCCACCATTGCTGCAAAAGCTCGCGAGTCTCTTGAAACTGAGCCTGCGTTTTTGGGGCTGCAATCGCGCCTTCTACAACGCCTCGGCGAATCAGATACCAGACGCTCCGTTCGGGCCGCGAAACATCCTCGACGGGATAGATGAAGGTGTAACGCTGGCGAGCGTTGGCAACATCGGCGGCTCGATTGCTCAACCACTTCACGGACCGCATGTCCTCGCGAACTCGGGCGGCTTGCTCAAACTGTCGCGATAGAGCCAGTTGATACATCGATGTCTCGAGATCATCGACGATTGAATCGTCTTGGCCTGAAAGAAACGTCATGGCACGCTGAACATGCCGATCGTATTCGCTACGGGAACATGCCGAAATACATGGCCCCAGACACGATCCGATTTCCAAGCGAATGCAACCAGGCCGAAGTTCGATTTCGAACAACTGTAGTTGTTCGGAGAAGCTGCAGGGTTGTTTGCTTGAACAATCGCGGAGTCGATAGTAGCGGTTCAAAACTTCGACGGCTCGATTGGCTCGCCCCGCGCCTTGAATAGGACCAAGCGAATAAAGCGCCGTCGGATCGCTACGACGCGAGACATAAAACTGTTCTGCAGGCGACTTGCCTAAGCAGACAAAGATCGATTGCTGACGTCGCGGGATGCCTTGCACGTTGAAGCGTGGCAAAAACTGGCGAATGAGCGACTGCTCGCGAATCAGCGCGGCGAACTCACTGGGCTGAGTCTCCCAAACCAAGGAGGCGGTTGATTGGACTATTCTTCCCGACTTGTCCTCTTCATTGCCCGGCAGAAAGTAGCTCAACAATCGATTGCGTAGCAGTTTGGATTTGCCAACGTAGATCAATCTTCCCAGCATGTCGACCATGCCATACACGCCGGGTGTGCGAGGCACGAAGCGACGGACTTGATCGCGCAGTTGTTCAGGAGATTCGCCATCCACACAGCACAGCCCGGTGCGTTGGAAGGGATAAAGAAGATCGGCTCCAAAGTCTCGAAATTTGCTCTCTGATAGAATCGCATCCATGCTTCAGCGCCTCCAATGCTCTGACCAAACCATTCGTCGGACTAAATCTTACACCTAGTCCGACGAGAATGCAGCTAGAGAACGGGCTGAAATGCAAAAACCATTTTGCTAGCTTCCGCAGCTTAGTCACCTACTCATTCCGCATGGCTTAGGAAACTAGCCGACACGCGTTAGAGAGCGTCCCGCTTAGAAATACTAGCCGCCAGCCGTTAGGCTCCGGTTCCTTTG
>CAYWNG010000593.1:0-4322 GCA_964458685.1 uncultured Pirellulaceae bacterium | reverse complement strand
AAGTCTCAAGTCTCAAGTCTCAAGTCTCAAGTCTGCTCAGCTAGCGAGCCCTGGAAAGTCTGAGTTTATGTGATCCGGGTCTGACCTTACAGGTTATCCAAAGTTCGTTCGGTGCAATCGGGTACGATTGCAAGAGTTCATCTGTGAGTTTCCACTGGCCATCGTTGAGCTGCCGAATCAGTAGCACAGCCTCTTTATCTGTCTGAACTTCAATCACTAATTCGTCGACATTTTCAATTCGCCAGCGGAGGCTGGATGTTGTAGGCTCAAGAAGACTCATCGCAACTAGCTCACAAAGCGGCTTCACGTTCTTAACGCTTTGCCAGACCAACTTGCCGCTTTCTTTCGATGGCTGCCATACCAATCGATGCGACACGGCTAGAGCGGCAAGTATCCGGTCGAGCTCGGGCTGGTCCGCATGAAGCGTGTCTTTTCGTTGAAGCCATCGTCGTATGGCTACCGTGGCTTGAGGTTCAATCGCGCCACTTGCATGCAGAGTATTTAGATCATCGACCAAGAGCCCAAGCTTGCCTTGGAGGAATTGCTGCTGCAGTTCAAGCGAGTCCTGCATGGTAGGAATAGATTCTTGGCTGATCATCCCAATTTCGGCGCGACTGGTATTCGCCCAAACTCTTGTTAGTCCTGCCGTCTTTGGCAAGACTTCGGACTCTCCTCCGTCTACTTCCGCGATGATCTTTGGACTGTTGATCGTCGTTAACCATTGTGGCGAGATGCACGCTAAGTCGACAATAGTTAGCGCGACGACCATCCAGGCAGCGCCATGGCCGCGCAAACAGGTGCGGGCGGTAAAGCAGGTGCGAGCGGGGACGTCCTCGCACCGGTGCGCGGGCTTCCCGCCCGCTTTCCCTTCTTCTGTTTTGGAAAGCCACTTCAGTATACGGCGTCGAAAGGTCCAGAGTCTCCAAGCCACTAGTCCAACTAAAAGGACGATCGCGGGATGAAGCACTCCCTGAACAACAGCGCGAAGACTTGCATCGACGTTGGGATAGCCTGCCAAAGGATCGGGGTAAGTTCGCAGCCAGCTTTCCAGCGGCTCGCGATAGACTCGCCCTAGCGTGACGATCGCACCTACGCAGATTACCCAAGCCAGAATCAAGTAGACGATGCGCTTGGTGTTAAAACCCATGAAGCTCCGATTCGAAGCACTCCACTTCGCAGCCAAAAGTTCCACTGACCAGCAATTCAATCCAATACCCGCGAGCAGTGCGAAACTCGCGGCAAACCAAACGCTCCATTTCGCTGGATAGCGAAAGCTGTCGTATCCGGGAACGATCGATACCAATAGGCCATAAAGACTTCCGCTATCGTCGCTTGGCAGTAGTTGTGATAAGTCGTTCAGATGCAAAAGTTGTAAGAGACTTCGCAGCGCCCATGCGATCGAGTAATTCCCCATCGCCGCCAGTAGACTCAGCAAGGCAATCACCGCAAGCATGTTGCGAAGCGATGCTTGTGGTCGCGGCAACCAAAAAACAAGCAGCGCAGACAACGCGAACAGCAGCGGTAAACAACCCTGATACATCGAAGGCATCCACATGCGTCCCTCACTTGGGATCGCTTGTACCCATCGCGAATTATCAGGCTGAAAATGTCCCGCCCAAGTTGGCATTGCAATGCTGGGGAGATTCCAAGGCGATTGGCTGAAATCGAATCGGCTGTGCGTCTGATTCTTCTTGACTTCGCTGAGAATTGAATTGAGCGCGATGTCGTACGAATCTTGAATCTCCACAGTTGCGGAACTACGGCTACTGACCTCCACCCACTTCAACGTTAAGGAGCTTTGCCACACAGCGAGACCAACTACCGCCAACTGCGATGCAATCTTCGCTAACCTCCAAACAGATACTGCGTATCTCGTAGGTTTGGAACTAGCGCAATCTTTGGAGTTCGGTTGCAGATTGCCTGCGTCAGCCTTATCAGCTTCCAAAGTCGCAGTTGCCTGAGATCGATTGCCTTGGATTCCATTTCGTAACAAGCTGAATGCACGCCAAGCGGCAGCAAACAGAAGCAATAATGCAAAGTTCACCGCTGCATGAGGGTCGCCACACAAGGTCATCAGAGCGCCAAGTGTTAGTATCTCGAGCGCAAAGACGCCCCAGTGTTGCTGGACTTTCCAAGCATGTTTGCTTCCAAGAGCCAATCGAAGGATGGATTGCATCGCCCAAGCTATCCACGTTGCACTGCATAGGTAAACAAGATTGTTGGCTTGAAAAAGTACAGGGCAGCACAGGGCATACGAGACTGCCGCCAGAGTTGATGCAGGCTCGTTCAAGTTGAGCGATCGAGCTGTTCGATAGATGCCTAATGCGGCAAGAAGTACGTGGACCGCAAGGAACAGTCCATTGCGTTTCTCAAGGGACAACCCCGGAATAAACCAAATCGCGCGGAGTGGATAATACAATTGCCAAGTAGGCTGACCCGTAACGCTTGCTCCCAGGCCTTCGTCAAAATTCCACTTGGGAAAGTAGACTTCACTTTGCTGACTGGCCTCCAGCCAGACGGCCTGCGGCCAATAGAAATGGTATCCGTCGCGAAAGGCGGGAACATGCGACTTGAATAGCATCGGCCCAAATATCCAGGCAACGATGATCGTTGCTGCTATGCCCAGCGCGTAGTGCGTTCGCTGATTGTTGGGAATGTTTGTCATGGGACTTATCGTAGTCCACTGTCGTTACCGAAACAGAAATTGCTCGGCAACCGACTATGCCATAAGCAAATCGTAGGTAGCTTGGATATCGGCAGGCAAGGGACACTCGATCACAACGGTTTCGCCGGTGATGGGGTGTTTAAATTCGATGCGTCGAGCGTGAAGAGCTTGCCGTTGTAACACAACATCTGCATCGTCGGGAAGAGGCGGTAGGCCTTGAGCCAATCGTCGACGCAGTTCGCCTTTCGTGATCTGGGCATGTCCAGCGTAAAGTCGATCGCAAAGGACGGGAGCACCCAGATGCGACATATGCACGCGTATCTGGTGCGTTCGTCCAGTCTTCGGCTTAACGCGCAGAACGGCAAATCCACCTTTGCGATGAATCACTTCGTAGAAAGTCTCGGCTTCGCGACTATCGGGATGATCACGTCGAATCGCCATTTTGTCGCGCTGATAGGGATGGGGGCCAATCGGTTGGTTGATTATGTCGCGATCAAAGCCCACTTTGCCAACGACAATTGCAAAGTACTCTTTGCTAACCTCTCGATGTTCGAACTGTTCGCTCAAGTTCAGGTGAACCGCGTTTGTCTTGGCAATCAGGATGATGCCGCTGGTATCGCGATCCAACCGGTGGATAATGCCGGGACGCGTGGGACCACCCACGTCGCTCAATTGTTTAAAGTGGTAAGCCAGCGCGCTAGCCAACGTGCCGCTCCAATTCCCCTTGGCGGGATGAACGACCATACCTGGTGGTTTGTTGATGGCCAAAAAGGAATCATCTTCGTAAAGCACATTCAGGTCGATGGCCTCTGGCTTGGGGCCATCCTCCGGTGGTGGCGGCAGGTTGACTGAAATCACTTGCCCCGCGCGGACTCGAAAGCTGGGCTTGATCACTTCACCATTGACTGTCGCGCCGCCATCCTGGACGACTCGGCGCAAGAAGACCCGACTGTACGCGTTCAAAAGCAAGGCCAGAACAGCATCGATTCGTTCGCCCTGCTGAGTTTCGGTAACCGTGTGCGTGAAGAGCGTTGTTTGGGTCACCGAAGAGTCTCAAGTAGAGTTTTTGAAGGAGGCGTAAATCGAGGGATTATGACCACAGTGTACTGTGAGATTCCACAGATGCGACAGCAATGCCATCGAAATGTGAAAGAGGTTGGGTTCGTTGAGTCTGCAGAAGCGAATGGCGAGCCGACACAGCATGTGCCGCTATAGGCCTTGTCCACCGCCGTGAGCTATCGCACTCAGCCGCAACCGTAGTTCTGGCCGGCGATGGGACGCAGTGTTTGAAAGAAACCGAGTCCCATGGCTTGCTTGTCTTGATTGAACTACTTCGGTTCAGTCGGCGCAGCGGGTGTCTCGGCTGTAGCTGGTGTTTCCGTTGCCGCTGGTGGTGCCGTTGGCGTTTCTGCCGCAGTACCAGCCGGAGTTGGAGTGGCCGGAGTTGGAGTTGCTTCTGTAGGAGTTGCTTCTGTAGGAGTTGCAGGTGTGGGAGTTGCGGGCTCTGCGGCAGGCGTTGTTGTTGGAGGTGTTGTTGTCGCAGGTGCAGTACCATCCGCTGGTGGAGTAGTTGCTGCTGGATTGGCTGGTGCTGGATTAGTTGCTGGTGTGTTAAACGCAGGCAACTTGGTTGGATCAAGCGTGATGGACGGATTCA
>CAYWNG010000592.1:0-4326 GCA_964458685.1 uncultured Pirellulaceae bacterium | reverse complement strand
TTTGTCGGATTGGTAGACCGATTGCCAGAGGGTGTAGACGCGCTCGTCGTCACGGCCGACTTGCAGGGGCGAGAGCATTTCCAGTTTCAATCGGGACCCACGCTTCGACTACTTGGAGAATGGCTCCCCCGAATCCTGCGAGATTCAATCCTGCCACAGATCAGCCAGGCCGTCGAGCGAGCTGGTGTTTTTCTTTGCGGTGATTTCTACACCGTGCCCAATCTGGACAAACGCGGCGGCTCGGGAGATGTAACTTCCGTATGGAACGCATTCGCGCAAGAGTTCTCTTGGGTTGCTGGAGTCGCAGGGAATCATGATACCTTTGGCGTAGATGGCTCGAGGCCACCGAAGTTTCGGTCGCCCCTGCATTTTCTAGACTGCGAAACAAAGCTGATTGACGGCCTCGAGGTCGCTGGCATCAGCGGAATCGTCGGCGATCCTAAACGGGCATGGAGGAAATCAGCCGAGAGCTTCGAGAACTACATTTGCTCGCTTGCTTCGAAGCAGCCCGATATTCTGCTCATGCACGATGGACCGGATGTACCGCAGTTAGGTTACCGAGGTACGCCTTCAATTCGCGAATCGCTTGAGCTACTTGACCGACCGCTTGTGATTCGCGGTCACGCACATTGGGAGACCCCACTGGCCGAATTTGCTAACGGCTTGCAGGTTCTGAATGTAGACGCGAGGGTAGTCATTCTTAAGCAGTCAACTGAACAGCCTGTTTGAATTGCTTCAACCAGCAACGACGCTATCTGAACTTTTCAGTTCACTTGGTTACAATCCGGTCGCCAGGCCATGGCAACTCAGGCAATGGCAATTATGGACACCTAACCTGCGGACTGGGATACTGGCGGGGCCCTCAATTCGGCTCATTCCGAGGCTAAAGCGTCGAAACTTGAAATTCGGCGAATTTTCCTGAAAGGAATCGTTGACGGTTTGTGTGTAATGAAGTGACGCGAAAACAGCACCTCCCAGAAGACCACTTGGACCATGCCTCCCGAGACTAGACATAGCCTGATCCAACGATTGCAGGAAGGCGGTGACAATGCTGCTTGGGAAGAGTTCGCGTCCATTTATCGTCCGATCATTGTTCAAATTGCTCTACGTAAACAACTGCAATTCGACGATGCGGAAGATCTTGCACAGCAAGTGCTCCTGTTGGTGCTAAAGAACATTAGCAAATGGAAAACCGATCCCGCTCGGGCTCGATTCAGAACGTGGCTTCAAACGGTTGTACGCAATGCCATGATTAACGCATTGAGCAGGCGACCCAAAGATCAAGCGTCTGGTGGGACGACATCCATGCAACAACTGAATCAAAGCCCCGACAAGGCCGACTCGCTGTGGTTTGATCTCCAGTGGCAGCGTGAAACGCTCCGATGGGTTGCTCGGCAAGTTCGTGGCGAATTTGAAACTGCAACTTGGACTGCATTTTGGGACACAGCGATCGAGGAAAACTCAGCGCAGGAAGTCGCGGAGAGAATTGGAAAGTCGGTAGGAGCAGTCTACATTGCCCGGTCTCGCGTGATGCAAAGGATCAAACAGAGGATCGCGGAGCTAGACGAGGATTCGATCACCCAATGACATTGCGAGCTAAACTATGAAACTGAAGCATAATCATTGCGACATGGAATTCTTGTCTCGATTTCTTCGAGGCGAATTGTCCGACGTCGAGATCCAGGATTTGGAGACACATCTATCGGTATGTGCGAACTGTAGGAGTCGGCTCGAAGAGGGCACTGCTTCAGCAAACGAGTGGCATGCGCTTCGGGATTCTTTGAGTGACAAGCAATGCTCAGATGCGACACCTGGGCTAGAGGATTTGGAGTCTTTGCAAAGACTTTTGGGTCCAACAGATGATCCTCGCATGATGGGGCGCATCGGAACGTACGAAATTGTTGGACTGCTAGGTCGAGGCGGAATGGGAGTCGTCTTCAAGGCGTTTGATCCATCGTTGAATCGTTACGTTGCGATCAAGATGCTAGCCCCGATGCTGATTCCAAGCGCAGTCTTCAAGCAACGATTCCTGCGCGAGGCGCAATCGGCTGCAGCGGTCGTGCACGATAACGTTGTTGGCATCCATGCGATTTCGGAGTGGCAGGGAATACCGTACTTGGTGATGACTTTTGTACGAGGGCAATCGTTGCAATCGCGATTGCAGCATCGTGGACATCTCAGCCTGAGGGAAGTCTTGAGGATCGGGTTACAGATTTCTGCCGGCCTTGAAGCTGCCCATGCACAGGGGCTGATTCATCGCGATATCAAGCCAGCCAACATCCTGCTTGAGAGTGATGTAGATCGCGTCATGATTACAGATTTTGGCATTGCCAAAGCGATCGATGATCTAAGATTCACCGGCACGAACACGCTGCTCGGTACGCCCGAGTATATGTCTCCAGAGCAGGCTCGCGATGAGCAACTCGACTATCGAACGGACCTGTTTAGTCTTGGATGTGTGCTCTACGAAGCTAGTACCGGACGTTCTCCATTTCGCTCGTCCACTCCCTACGGAGCTATACGCAAAGTCATCGATATAGATCCACCCTCGGTTCGCTCGTTGGTATCGGAGCTGCCGGAGTGGTTTGCAGAGATCGTTCGCCGATTGCTTAGCAAAGATAAAAACTTGCGATTCCAATCTGCTGCAGAGGTTACAGCGTTGCTAAAGCAATGTTTGGCACACGTTGAACAACCTCAACTTGTACCTTTTCCAAAATCGCTTTTTCAGACCGACCGACAGACTCGTTCAAAGACCCTTTTCAGGAGATTAGTGATGACAGCATCATGTATAGCATTCGTTTCGATTAGTTCTTGGCTGCTCTTACTTCAAGTGGGACAACCAGGCCTGGACGAAAAATCGGGCAATCAATCGAAACAGCAAAAGACCAAAAGCGCTCAGCAGCAATCGAGCGAGTCTAAGTCATCGAATACGAGTGTTCAAAACAACGAGCAGGAAGCACCGATCGCTGCCAATGCAGGTAAGTTCCTCGTCAAGGTGGTTAAGACGGATGCCATCGATCAAATGACGCTGGGCATGAAGCCATCATCCAATCGTGCAACCAACATGCTGCTTGAGCAACTTCAGAATGGTGCCCAGAACTCGTCAAACAGTTTTCAGAAGAACGGGCAGTTTTTCGGAGGTGACGGGAATGCTTCAGGTAGCTCGGGTGGCGTATCAGGAGGGTTTTCAAGTGGCTCTAGTTCTTCATCCGGCAGCGTTACATCCGGTGGCAATGCCGGTCTCGTTCGACCCAATATCGCGGTCGCATTAAAGGTCGATTCGAATGCGAACGGTATTTTCGAATTGGAAAACATGGAAGCTGAGGATGATGAAGGAAAGCCCGTGAAATGGATGGGACCTGGTGCATTCAACTTCTTCGATGCCGCTTTTGAGAAAGGAGTTGAAGGTGATATGATCGCCTACTTCCAGGAGGAAAACGATACCGAGTATTTGACTATTTCCGGAGATCTGAAGGTAACTCCAGGTCGTCGTATTGAAGTGGAGTTCCCGAATGGAAAACCGTCGACAAAGAAGAGCGGAGAGCACTCATTTGTTCTCAAGGACGTTCAAAGCAATAATCGCGGCATACATGTCACACTGGCTCTTCCGCAGCTTACGAAAAAGCGAGGAAATCAATTCGGAAATCCGCAAGCGATGATGAAGGCAGTTTTGGAGCAACAAGGTGCCTTTGAAGTGTTGATTCAAGACAGCGAGGGAGTGGTACACTATCCAGGTGCATCGGGAAGTGCCGGTGGGAGTAGTAGTGGCAGTGGAGGTGGGAGCGGAGGCTCATTCGGACAGGAGTCGCAGTCCAATAGCACACAATCCTTTACCTTTGGAAAATTGCCTGACCGTCGAGAAATCAAGTCAGTTATTGTTCGAGCAACCGAGAAGACTGGAAAGCCGCAATCCCATCCATTCAAGCTCTACAAAGTTCCCGTCCCCTACGGGACAAAGTAACCGAGCGACAGACTGGAGTGTCGCCTTTTGCTCCGCAAAAGTAGCGTCCTAGTAGCCGTCCCGCAAGGCTTCAGAACGGAACGCATTGCTGACGCCTAGTCGGCTGCAATGCATCCAGACAAAACGGCGCTACCTTCGGAGCGGAGAGTCGCCTATCAGTCTATCCATGAAAGCGTCAGTCAATAAACTTGATTGAGTTTGCGGGCTGCGGGTTTTGTGCTCGCTGGGTCGTGGTCGCGGGTTGTCGTGGTCGTATCTAAGAACGCGGTTTTGGTAGATCGCCCGTTTGTGCTCAATCGATAGATGGAAGGAGTCGTACTGATGAGATGCTCATGAGCATTTTGAGGGATCGCAATGTCTGGACA
>CAYWNG010000591.1:0-4344 GCA_964458685.1 uncultured Pirellulaceae bacterium | reverse complement strand
GGCTGGTGTTCATTTTATGCTGCCTTAGTCTCAAATCTTGAAGCTCGCAAAGATCCTGCCGTAAACGGCTTAGTGGAAACACTGATAGAAAACTACGGCTATCGTGCTCTTGCACAAGGAGCCAGCATAGCTCATTGGCGATACTTGAATGAAAAGGCAACTGCCGTAACGCGGAAAAAGTTGGCGGAAACCTGGGTGGCCTATTTGAAGGCTCCGCAATCGCATGACTATCACGCGTTTGCGTACTTCCAAAGTAGTCCATCAAGGATTTTTTTGACACCATTTCTTCTGGAACTGCTCTCCGCAGAAACAGCCAATTACGATGCTGTTTGCGGTGAGGCCGAGAGAGTCAATAGTGTGAACTCTACTAATTCACTTGCGATTGATGTTCTTTTGTCTGCCGCAATCCGCAAGAAAGATTGGGACAGAGCAAAGAGCATCGTGGATTCGTTTAATGTCGGCGATTCGAACTACAAGTACGTAAGCCTTGCCGAGGCGATCGCACCGTTTCCAGAACTTGCTGATCAGGCTTGGAGTGCTTTGGAGCGAGCCGAGGCGAGCATCCCAATGAGCAACGGGGCCTTCGTCCAACTGTACGCCAAAACGGCAAAAGAACAAAATCGTCTCGAGAAACTTGATGCCGTACTCGAGCGAGTCTATGAAAGACTCCTGAAGACGCCCACCAATGGCATGATCGTTTCTGATGGAGCGTCATCCGGTTGGCAACACGAGCTTCAATCGATGCTGCCTATGTTGGTTGAAAACGGTCGCTTTGCCGAGTGCTGGAAGCTTATCAGTCTTTTGAGACGCGAGCCCGAATCGAGATTGCTTGGGAATCGCGAATCTGTAGAACGCTCAGCAGCTAGCCTCGAGACTTCAGTAATGGCTGCTCTCACGGCCGACCGAGCTGTGGATTGTCTGCTCGACGCGACATCGCAAAACTCTAAGGCTTGGACTCGATTGGTTCGATTGATGGAGAGCGATTCCGAACCTTCGTTAGGAGTTCCGTACACGTGTTCTTTGGCAAAATTGATTAAGGTCTTACCGGCCAAGCCCACGATGGAACTGCAAACGAAACTTGACCAGCTTCGTCCCCAGCTCATTGCCACAGCCGAAGAACCAATACCAACTTGCTTAGCGAGGATCTGGATTGCCGATCACTTTGGCTATCATGATGAGGTCCGTACGTTAAGCCAGAAGTTGACAGACCGAGCGTCACGACAGAATCTTGCGGACCAGGATGCGTTGGCGGCTTGGCATATCGCGTCGAATCTAGCGAAGTCGGATTCGACAAAAGCTGCGGCCGAGATCTTGCAAAATCTCATTTTGCCTTCCCCTGACAAAATCGAATCGCTTGTTCAATATCACGTTGCCCTCGAACGCGGCTTGTCTGAATGGAAAGAGGGGACTCCTGAGTCTAACCCGTGGCTTGATCAAGTAATTCTCGGATTCGAAACGAGCAAAATCGGTTCCGATCAGATTGTGGAAGTAGCGATCCGCATGGCCGACCGTGGTCTTGTGAAAACCTCAATGAAGCTCATGAGGCAATTGCCGATTTTGAAGTCAACCAAGACAAACAGTCCCCTAAAATCAAAAATCGAAACGAAACAAATTAGCGGTTTAGCAACAGCGCCCGCGCCGAGCTACATTCCGACCACTCGGAGCGTATCGCAAAAAGTGTTTGCGATGCCGTTTCGGGAAGAAAACCAATTGGCTTCGAAAATTCAGCAATTGATTACGACTTGGATGTCCAAGGGTCAAGAGTCTGAGAGCGTTTTGGAGGTAGTAGAGGAACTAGTCCTGCAACCCAATGAGATTTGGTTGGGATTTACGAATCCACTCGAAAAGGTCTCATCTCCCATTTCAAAAAGTTTTCAACCAAGCCAAGTAACTTTTTGGACGGCACCCAAATCGATCGGCGTGGATACATTTACGAAACTTGTGAACTCAGATTCCAGTACCTCGCGGAAACAGCGGCTACGATCACGATTCGACGCACCTGCTTCGACGACTCAAGACAAGCTACAACTGGCGATGCTGGAAGCTTCATTGGTGAAATCCCCCAGCGAATATGCTGAACTACTCAATCGAGTTCTGCCGCTGTTCGTCGACGATCCAAGCAGCAAGTCGGTAAACCGTTCTAATCTTGCTTTTTTGCGCTGGACACTTGCATTTCAATTGCTGGAGTCGAGTCACTCCCAAACTGTTCCCCAAGAATTGATTGACTTGTTCCTAGAAAACAACTACCAATTCTTCAGCGAGGATTTCTCGCTCGCCGGTAGATTGCAAGCTGTGAAATGGCTTATGCGAAGCGATTCGCCAAAGCTGATCGGATTCGCTCATCAAGTGATCGACTCGATCGCTGACATCGGGGACCGAAAAGACTGCCATGCATTGGTATCTCGTTTGGCTGTCGAAGCGAACCGTATCGATCTTGCGTTAGACCTCATCTATCGAGGACTCAACGTCACTTCTAGGTATGGATTGTTCTATATGCAATGTCGCGATTTGACTCCGGATTTCGTCGAAGCAATCGAGCGCATGCCAGTTGCGGAGCGATACGAATTACTAAGTAGACGACTGCTAGAGCCTGTGGAGTTGACAAACGCAGAGAGCGGTTCGAAAAGTAGGATCGCCTATGGTTTCCAAATGCTTCGCCCTACGGATCTTGCTCCCACGTGGGCCAGGCAGGGCCGATCACCTCGGTTCAATTCCCTACCAATCGACCAGGACATCATTGGATTGATCGATTTTCTTGTTATCGATGCGCAAAAGCTGAACAAGATCGAAGAGATATCGATGAAACTCGATGCTCAGGCCGAGTCCGAATCGCTCGGCGGAGCGGCGCTAAAAGCGTGGTTTGAATTGTCATTAGGACTTCGGCCAAGCGATAGTCTAATTCAGCGTGTCCTGGATAGACTCGATCAACTCAACCAAGCGGAGCTGGTCGCGGACGTTAGCTACTCAACACAGTTTCTGTATGTAAGCTTGTTCGAAAAATCGATTCGCCAAGGAAACTATGACCTCGCTATGAAGTTGATGGAGCCGGTCGATAGACTCGTCGCGAGGGGCTGGGACCGAGCGCTCACCAGTCGCTTCGCTGCTTTGAAAACTCGCTTTGAGGAACTACAGCAGAAAGGCCTTCAGGAACCAAGTTTAACTCCAGGTAGATCCGATTCGTTGAAACACTGGCTTTCGTCATCTTTCGATATTCCTGGTGGAATTCGATTTGGAGCATCACCAGTCTCGCGTTGGCGCGTGAACAGCGAAAGAGGAGACGAAGGAAAGAAAGAGGTGCAGCTTCTTCATGGATCGCTTCGCGAGTTATTGATCCTCAAGTATCCGTTGGAAGGAGAGTTCCAGGCGATAGTGGACGTGACGAGCAATCAATTCACTGTGGGCGATTTTTCTTTTGGAGGATTGTTTGCAACACTTAACGATACGATCAATCAGTTCACCTTCTCTGGTTGGCGAACAGGTTACGTTTCGACGAATCCGCGAGTCCGTGCTAATCCAACGAGTGCCAACCAATCGCAACAATGGGCCTTTGAGCTCAAGAATGGTAAGCTCAACTTTCTTATCGACAATGTCGAGATGTCCAGCTTGGACGCGAGTCCATTTAGCGAGCATCCGTTCTTGGCCTTTCAAAGTTTGGTTGCACAGTCCCATAAGTTTTCAAATTTGGTAATCAAGAGAATCGATTCCAACGAACCTGTTGCGGTATCGCCCAAAGTTCAAATGCTGGGCGCTACGATGCAAGGTTGGTCGAGTGAGTACAGCCGAAGCTCTATGCCTGAACTGGCCATCAATGCGAAATCGCAAAAGGCTGTGTACTCATCGATTGGGTGGCAATATCATAGCTACACTCCCGCGCAAGCTATGCCTTGGAAGTTTGAGAACGAAACGTTGGAAGCGACACTTCCGGAACAGAAATCATCAACGGGGTGGAACTGTTATCACTACCAACGCCCGCTGGATCACGGAGAAACATGGCAATACGAGTTCTGGTGGGAGCCTGGAAAGTCAACCGTAATGCCCGTCATCGGTCGAACCGCAATTCACTTAGACGGCCAGTCGTTAGAACGGGAGTGGCTTGTGAACAAACTTGACGCGGATCTGCTAGCGATCGAATCGGAAAAACGGTTTGAAATCACTGGTTCGGACAAACTACAACTTGTCCCTGGTGAATGGAACAAGATCGAATTGCGTCGCGATAGAAACGCAGTCTTGATTCAAGTCAACGGAAAGCCAATGGGCAAATTTGAGCTTGAGCCAAATCAGCAAAGCTACCCTGGGCTTTACGTGCCCAGCGGAATTCAAAAGTTCGCAGTACGCAACATGACT
>CAYWNG010000590.1:0-4348 GCA_964458685.1 uncultured Pirellulaceae bacterium | reverse complement strand
CCGGAGAGTTGTACGTTCTGTTGATTGATGACTGTACTGCTACATATTGTGACCTTGACATGAAACGCAATCGGTGGTGTTCGATCTTGATCGCGCGCAGCGATGGCCTCGGACACTACGGCAGTCCACAACGCGACCCCAATTACCAAAAGCAATTCCTGCAAACGCGCCATCTTTACCAAACCTCCTCCAGACGGAAGGCCATGTTGACCGAGTCCCACCAACGGTCTTTAAGGTTCGAAACGGACCGAAGGGGCCCGAAGAGGCCTCGGTCCAACAATTTGATCAAGTAAGCCGCTTGTGCGGCAGTTTGAACGGACGTTAGTGTAGCCGATGGCTGACTGGTATTTCAACGATTTTTGTGGATCTGTTGGGAAGAAATCATTAGGTGCTTGATCATTCCGCTGCTCCTCGCTCCAGCGAGATGAATGACTGAATGTTTGGCCGACACTCGCTGGACTGAATTCAAGGAGTAGCCCAGCCACGAAGTGGCGACTCATCCCTAGCCCTGTGTGAGCGCGGCGAGTCCCGCTGGGCCAAGCGTATCGATGCCGAAGGCAACATTCGGTTGCATTAGCCCTCATCGCTAAAACTGCTTTAGGAAACGGAGGTCAACCTCAGGACCGATGGGATCGGCGTATCATGCCCCAGCCAATCACCGCTAACAAGAGTCCAATGACCAAGCCGCCAACGCAAGCAAGCTTTGTAACAAGAGCTTGATCGTTATTCGCCCTGCCTTCGAGAGGGATCAGGACCACGATGTAAGGGCAGTTTTTCGAGTCCCATCAATTATTCGAGTTCGTTGGGCTTCCTACATGGCGTCAAGTTCAGATCGCATTTGCCTCGCGTCATCGCCCAAGTCGTCGCGCCAAACGATGAGAGCATTTCGAATCTGATCTTTTTGAAGAGTTAATGCAGCGTTCATTCCACGTCTTTGAGCCCAAAGGATTGGCCAAAAAAAGGGAATTATTGCAAAGCAGCCCTGCGCCACTCCGAATCCCGCCATCGTTTCATTCAATGCCTTGAGCTGACTCAACTCATTGCGGATGAACAGGATCTTCGCCTTCCGCACCTCATCAGCGTTCAACCCGGATAATCCAGCGATGAACAGTTGTAGATTTTCCGGTGTCAATCCAGCCTGATGGTTGTTTAGCATTTATGTCCAGTCCGATTGCGTCAACTGCATCTTGCCACCATGAAGTCTTCATCACCTACTCGCACCGTGGCGAGGCCTTCAATGGATCGCATGTCATATCCTTCTATTGCAGAACGACGGCCCTAACTGAGTGGCCGAAAACAAAGTCTCTAAACAGCCCGGAGGGCGACACATCTATGCCGGTGAGCGTCAGCCACCGGAGTCAAGAAAGCGAGGTTCCAAAGCCCGGAGGGCGACACATGATTGCGCGAGATCACACCGATTCACCGAATCTCGCTGGCCACAAAAAAACACAAAACTCACAAAAGATGATTCATGCTATTTCGAATGCGTCGCTCCATCCACTTTAAGTTAAGCGGCGAGACCCCATGGTAGAAAGACCGAAATCGAAACCTACGCCAACATACTCAGCATCCAACCCAGTAGTCCAGCCACGAAGTGGCGAAACAACCTTAGCCCTGGGTTAGCGCGGCGAGTCCCGCGAGCAAGCGTAACCCAGGGTATTCGCAGCGAAGGTATTGGCGGTGAGCGCTTATGCAACCATTTCAAAAGTCTCAATTCGAACCGCAACATCCCTGTCGCCGTTTATTGGTTCTTTGTTGCATTTGTTACCGCACGAGAGTCGATTGGAAGATGCTTGTCTTTGCATGGTCCGTTGCGATATCGAGTATACGGAACCGCACGAGAATCGGTTGGAAAGGTGTTGATTGTATTGCCCTTTCAGGGCGGACCGACTCCATCGTCTCGCATTCCCAGGGCGGCGCTTCGCTCTGCCCTGGGCTTTGGTGTTGAGGCCTTACAGGCCAGTAAGGACAAACGCAACGCTGGATAGTTCGAAGTCGAAACAATAGCCTCGGCCACGCTCATTGCCGAATTCTCGCTCAAAGAACCAGAGCCACAGGGCTAAACTCACCTGAGCCTTGCGGCTCACATCCGCTTTGGCAACCGCGGCCTACTCGAACGTAGGATTATATGTTGACTAACAACTCCACCGCCAACTCCCACGTCTCCACAACACACTCCTACGCCGCTGTGTCTCTAACCAAGCCACGCATCATCTAATCCTTATCATGCTATTGGTCATCTTCCAGGTGCGGCTTGTCATAGCCGCGGCGTTTAACCTCCGACGTATGAACGAAATGATGTAACGACGATTCATCGATCAAATCGCGTGTGCCCATTGGCGCGCGAGCAATCATAGTCGAATTGATCACACGACGCTTGGACTCGTCTGGCTTCAATATTGTTGCGGTATGAAGCGTTCCCTGCCAGTTAGTGGCGTCCGCAGAAAATGGGGCAGACGAGTTGTTGATGCAGACGATTTGATAGTTGTTGATTGAAAAACACGGAATACGCGTGACATATGGCCGCAAGACATCTTGTCCAGGCTTGAACATGGGATTGTGTTTTGCCATGAATTCTTTTGGGGACAATCCAAGATCGAAAGCACACTTCGCGTAATCAAAAATTTCAAGTTCAGAGGATATCTCGCTTGGTTCATAGCCGAGCATGAGGAAGCATTCATCTGGGCCGCCATCGAGGTGTGGTTTTGTTGACTCCTGTTGATCAAAACGGGCAGCAGAAAGAAAAACCAGCGTTTCATCTGTTCGCGATGTGTGAACGCTTGCCAGTTCACGTTTGATGCCAACCATGAGTTGGCGAAACGCGACGGAATCCATAGACGCTACGATATTGACAACGCAAAAGCCGGGCGAATCAAAATTGGTTCGGCACGTTCGCTCGTAGACGTCAACAGCGATGGCATGCACGTCGAGCGTCGAAGGACGCAAACAAATCAAATCAGTATTCCATGCGATGTTTATGGCTTGCATCAGGCCTTCGAAAAATAAAGAATGAAATGACCGCAGTCCAACGGGGTTGGGATAGCCTACACGAAGCGGTTCGCGGAGAACTCGGACGATATCGGTGTCCTTCGAATCCTGTTTAACCGCAACGGAGAGTTAGTTTATCGCGCAGCCGCTCAATTTTCAAACGGTGTATTTTTCGATCGAAGCCGCTTGCAAGTGGTCGTTTTTTCGATCGTCCAACACCAATCAAGTTGAATGGCTACGCAGTTCTCACTCACTCCAATGCCCGGTACATGCCCGGTACGCTAGCAGAGAAACACCTTCGAAGCGTTTGACTCACAAGAGGTTTACTCTCTCGCCGGTTACTTTTCCATTTCAAATCGACCGAATGCTTGGGTTCACACATCCATTACGCGATTCTCAATCCATCTAGAGTGAGCAGCAACTCCTTCTCGATACCAACATCGGCGAATCCATATCCGACGTACCGAATTCTATGACCATTCGGTATTGACGCAACCTCGCCTATCGTGTTTGGGATATTGCAAAGCGAAAAATCGAAGCAGCTCAAACATCTTGCTGGCGAAGTACGTCGCTTGAGGAAGCCCTGCCGAGCGTCAAGCTCCTGCAGCATCGACGCGACTTCCTTGGGATTGTTGATGAGCGGGAAATACCTCGTCAGTTCGCCACGCGTTGTAGCGAGAAGGGCCTCTCGCTCCTCATCTATGTCTGCGTCAGTTGTGAAATACTCTGCGACCGTGACGGAGTTACAAGAGTTGCACCAAACGGCATGCTGTAGAATTGGTAAACGAGAGTCGTCTGGGAATACATAAAAGCGATTTTCAAGGTACAGAACGCAAACTTTTTCCCGCGTCTCCACGATCTCGAATTGGTCGAATGAAGCCATGATTGTCGGGTAACGAATTGCGTTCAACGTCGGCGATCACGCAATCGCCGCCTAAACACCATGATGCGAATTTGCTGGCGGCGGCTTGGGCTCAACGCTTGTGTACGCCCGGCATGGGGGTGAGTTGGTGGGGTTCAACACCTCTGTGCGAGACTGGGAGTCTACAAGGAGAGTAGTATACCAAATGAAAGCTCCAAATGGAAAAGCACTAGGCTGAGGCAACTGCGCTGAGGCTACTGCGCTGGGGCGACTCAGGGTGGGAAGGAAGCCTGCGATGTTACGGAGCGTGAGCGACTTGTGGGCAGTACGACCCAGACAACTGAAACTGTTCGATAGGCTCGACCAGTGGTAGCGTCGACGCATTCGTATGTGCTACTGGAAACAGTGGCGCACTCCGAAGCGTCACCGTGAAATGCTTGTCAAGTTAGGCGTACCACGTCGTCAGGCTATCCGCCATGCGAGAAGTCGTAAAGGTCC
>CAYWNG010000589.1:0-4351 GCA_964458685.1 uncultured Pirellulaceae bacterium | reverse complement strand
TGAAGGCGTTGAAGGCGTTGAAGGCGTTGAAGGCGTTGAAGGCGTTGAAGGCGTTAAGGGCGTTAAGGGCGTTAAGGGCGTTAAGGGCGTTAAGGGCGTTGGCGTCGTTAGGGCGCCGCCTTCGAAGCTAATCGCAGAGGCTACGCTTTAACAACGGCCTATCGGCGTGAGGGCGTCTTTAGAGCGATGGCTTGGGAGGTGCGATAGGAGCTTCGAAGCTGCGAACGCCTTTGATCTTCAGCTTCCTCGCAAAGATTGCTTGTCCGTCGCTGACATACAACGTATCTCGCAGGGCTCGCCCGATCGTCATGCTTGTAATTGCCGCTCGCGATGGCTTGGAGAGAATGACATGAACGCGGCCAAGTTGATCTAGGACTTGGACCCCCATCGTAGTTGCCACGTACAGTCGCCCCTGATCGTCCATCGACATAGCGGCAACACCGCTGGAGGAATCCATGTAGGGCATATGAAGATATCCGTAGCGTTGACGATGAGCCAATGTGTAGTCATCAGCAATTTGCATGTGCAGTGTAGCTGGCTGGTTCTGCAAAGCGACGTGCATGAACGCATGGTCTGGTGTTGGAATCATTGCCACGGGGCGTTCCGGCAATACATGCGATTGTACGCCTTGTCCGGTGAACGGATGCCAATGCACGGAGTTCTTGATGTCGTCTGTGTAGAACAAACCCTGGGGCAGCGTTACCAAGCGATGGCATCGTTGTTCATTGATGACAACTTCTTCGGCGCCCATAGCGTCTAAGCGAACGATCTGTTTGTTGTCCTTAACGATGTACAGTTTTTCGTCGGGACCAAATTGCATGGATGTGATACGGCCCTGAAGTTCCTTGAACACTCGCACTTTGCCTTCGTCGTCGACTCGATAAATTCGACTTGCCCGCGAGTCGCTAAAGTACAATGTCCCTGCAGCGTTGCAAGCGATCGCATCGACCAATTCGTGTCCCGAGCTGATGGGTTGCCAGTCAGCGCCTGGAATCACAATGTCAACACGCTGTTCGCCTTTGGTATTCGGCGCCACTTTGATCGGTTCGGGAAAGTCTCGCCACAGCCATCGCAATGCGTTGGGCATGATAGAAGCTGAATGCTTCGAGTTATGCCCTCCACCTTCGATCCAACTGTGTTCAACGTCGTAGCCTGCCCATTGCAAGGCGGACAAGACCTCTTGATTGGCGACCCACCAATCGCCTGCATAGATGTTTAAGTCAGCGCTGCCATCCTGCAAGAAGATCCTAAGCGGTTTGGGTTCCACTTTGCGAATCAGAGTCGGGAACTCGTTAGCGCCTCGCAGACCAACGTAGGTGCCGATGGTACTGAGCACTCGACGAAATGCATCGGGGCGCTCCCATGCGGCGTTAAACGCGCAGATAGCACCCGAGCTTGCACCGGCCAAAGCGCGGTGATTCGGATCTGGGCTGAGCGTATATTTGGCGGAGACTTCAGGCAACAACTCTTCGATCAAGAATCTGGCGTAGGTGTCGCCCAGCGAGTCGTATTCGAAGCTTCGATTGAATCGTGGCTGAGCGCCCTCTTTGGTACTTGGCACGACACCTGGATTAACAAAGATGCCAATCGTGACCGGCATCTCGCCTTTGTGAATTAGGTTATCGAAGATCTCGGGCATCTTCCATTGCTGAGCTCGGCTGAGTCCATCTTGGACGATCATCACAGCGGCAGGCTTGTCGCTCTTGTACTGAGCTGGCACGTAGATCCAGTAGTCTCGCTCGGTGCCTGGATAGATCTTGCTCTTGAGCTGGAACGGGCCCTCGACTTTGCCTTCAGGGACACCTGGTCCTCGCGTCGCTTCGGGCGGTGGTGGATAGTCACGTTCTTGCGAGAAGGTTGGGCTGACAACCAACCATCCGAGGAGCAGGCCAAATAGCGGGAATCGAAGTAATAGACCGGGAAAACGCATGCCAAGCCAATGCAGTGGTGAATTGCCAGAGTTGTCCAAGCCCTCGTGGGCTCTTCAAAGGCGAATTCTAAACGAAAGGCTGGCCATGGATAAGTCTCGGCGAGCCAGAACCTGCAAAGAACCGAGAATCAACGAAAAAACCTCGGCTCCTGCGAGGAGTCGAGGTTCGGAAGCGTGCGAAATCGGACTGCGAGGCCTAGAATACGTCGGTCAAGAAGTGGTGACCGGAGTGGTATCGGCGCTCACTTGGGTATTCGTTGTGCCATTGGCGGTTGTACACAGGAATTTGCATTTCGGCTGGGTAGCGATAGTACATGCTGTCGCTACTGCGATAGTATTCGCTGCCGTAAAAGTTCTGTGGATAGAAGACGTAAGGATAGTGGTAGAATCGCGAGCAGTCGCGATTGCCAGTAGCTGGCCACATCGGTCCGTAGCCCATCGGCTTTGGTCCATTCGGATTTGGATTGCCATAGCTGCTACCCGAGTAGCACTGCTTGTAGGCAGCAAGCTCTGCACGAGTTTCGGCAGAAGCTGTTTGCACATTCGATGTACGAGAACGATCTTGAGCCTGGGCCGCTGCGCTGGTCATAGCGACGGCAATACAGCAGACTGCCAATGTACGAAACATGTTAGAACCCCCTGGGACTTTTTTTGCTTGCTTTAGTTCAGCTCAGGTGTGCGGTGAACCTTCACGATTTTGCATCGGCATCCCTCATTAACGGAGTTGAAGGAAATACCACTACATTCAGCATGATAGGAAACCGACCGAAAGCTGCGCAAAGTTTACTGCCTGTACTCCTCAAAAGCCCACCTCCGCAGACAATGAACAGCCTGTAGAGCTCTGGTGATTGGCTCGGGCGAATCTCAAGAGAATTCCTAAAGACTTAAGGTACAAGACTCAAGCTACGTAGAGGAATGATTGGTGAAGATCTTATTGACCAACGATGATGGTGTTTACGCGCCTGGATTGGCTGCATTGGGAAATGAGCTGAAGACTTTAGGGCAAATCTCGACAATCGCGCCGGCGACGGAGCAAAGTGGCGTCGGTCACTCCATCACCTTCCTTGAGCCGCTGGTTTGCAAGAAGATCTACGATGGCGAACTACTGCGAGCAATTGCCGTGGAGGGCAGCCCTGCGGATTGTGTGAAGCTGGGAGTTTCTGTACTGCTCAACTGGGAAGTAGACGCAGTGGTGAGTGGTATCAATGGAGGCTTGAATGCGGGCATCAATGTGTTGTACTCAGGCACAGTCGCTGCTGCGATCGAAGGAGCCTTCTTTAGGCTCAATAGTTTTGCTGTCTCACTTGAGTACGACCCTCACGCTGACTTCGCCACGGCTGCTAAAATAGCAGTGCCAATCATCGAGCAAATCCTGAAGCAGAACTTCGAGCCATCGCTATACAACATTAACGTCCCCACAGCAGCGGTCGACTTGTACAAGTCTGGTGGAACGCCGCAATTAAAGATTGTTCCAATGGGTGTGGAACGCTATGGCGAGCACTTCATTTGTCGGCAAGATCCCAAGGGACGGGATTACTATTGGGCCACCAACGATCCACCTCCATTACGAACAGAACACGACACCGATCTAACCGCATTGGCTGATGGGCACGTCACTGTGACTCCGCTGAAGTTTGACTTAACCCATGCAGGAAACCTTGAAACGATGCATGGCTGGGGATTGAAGGTCCATCGTCACTAGCGAGTGTGCCTCTGCCAAATCCCGGTCTTGGAGATTTCTCACTAAACCCCTGAGCTTTTTGGACAAACCGATGCAGTTTCGATTCTCAGCAATTAAACTCTGTGGGGTTTGAGTGTGGCTGTCCAAATGAGAATAAATTCGTTATTCTAGTGGTTACAAGTCAGTAAAACTGCATGCTGGAATCACGTGGGTTTGCCCCAACTCAGAAACTGTACCCCGTCCCACATGAATATTTTCAAGATTTTTTCGCTGCTGTTAGCTTCTAAGAATGGCGTAGGATCTCACTCAAAAACTGTCTTCAACTAAACGGTTTTTGCGCGAGAAAACAGCCAACAATTTCTGAGCGAGCAGAGTTGCATGTGATCAGCAAACCGAGTGTGCCCCAAACCTCACTCGGATGAATTTTAGTGTTGTCATCTCGGTAGTTGCAAATCACTTTTCGCTTCGCGTTCAGTGGCTAGTTCATTGCTAGCACCTGCATGATAGATCGTGCCCTTAGTGAAACTCTTCCGGGGGTGTAGTGAACAAAAACGAATGTTCACTACAACGCGTGACGCACTAGTTCTACCGCGGTCCGAACGAAAAATTTTCTTCACTACAGGTTCACTACAATTAGTGAGTATATCCATCATGGCTACAGATCTTAGAACTGATGATTCCCACAATGTCTCATATCCTCAATCCCCTGATACGCGGGGAAGCGCGAGGATTTACCATCT
>CAYWNG010000588.1:0-4353 GCA_964458685.1 uncultured Pirellulaceae bacterium | reverse complement strand
TCGTGTTGTTCGCATCGACATCAGCCCACTGGAATCCGTCTCGATCGCCCATGACGGTAACTGAAGCCGCTGCGTACGAGCCTTCGTATCGAGCCAGCATCGCCGCTTCGCCTCGACGCAGTGATCGAACGCGAGCCCCGGGCATGCTTTGGCAAACTTCAGTGTTCGAGCTTTCCAAAACCGTTTCGTGAGTCACATCGCGAGTCGAACCGTCGGGGTAAAAGGCCGTTACGCGAAACTGCTGCCACGCTCCAACCGATTCGATTACCGACATATTTGGGCTGATCTCAATTCGCTGAACTTTGCGCGATTCGCGATTGAGTTGTGCGCCTTGAGCGATCCACTGCTTGAGCACATGGTAGTAGGCCGATTCCTTGGTTAGCAAGGCTCCACCTTCGTGCGGAATTAACCCTAGCGGCTTGAGCAGCATGACGCTCGCATCGGGCGCTGCTGGGTTCAATCGACGAGCACTCAAGTCGTCGCTTAGCGCGCGGATATCACCTACGGGATCGTACCCACGAAGCGACAATTGAAAACCGTTTTTGCCAGCTTGTGCACCGTGGCAGGTACCCGCATTGCAACCAAGTTTGGTCATCACAGGATTTACGTCGCGAATAAAATCGTAGGTGACGTTTGCGGCAGGAGGCGTAACTTGAACTGCCAAGCTAGCGCTCAAGTCATGAAACTGAATCTTCAATTGGGACGCACCGCCAATCAACTTTCCATCCACTGAAGCGGCTCGAACCAAGCCCATCGGTTCGGTCACCACGCTGTTGCCTTCGATGGTCACATTCGCTAGTCGAGTCACATCAGCCGTTCGACCATCAGAATACTGCGCGGTAACGACTAATTGAGCGTAGTCGATCAAGTTGGAAAGTTGGATCGACTCAGGTGCGACGCGAATACTGGCGATTTTTCCTTCAGGCGAAACTTTCGGCAATAACTTAGCGTCGTTTTCAGCCGTTGGCAGCATATCGGTCGCGACTGGCATTCCATTGCCCATAGCAACGCTGGCTTGCGATTGTGTTGACTGAGCATCGCTGGTGGTCTGAACCGGCACAGGAACGACTTCACGAACCAATTGTCCAGACGGCACCGCATAGACTCGCACAACTCCGCCTGATCCACCCACAGCGACTGTGCTTCCATTGGGATGAATCGTGACAGCGAAAAGGCTATCGTTGATCTCAAGTTGCGTTACTGGTGGCGAAGTCTGGCTGTAGAACTGTTCCAACGCTTGCTTCTCTTCAGGCTTGCGCTGATCGACAGTCTTCTTCATCAATGCCTTGATGTTCTCGGGAATTTCTCCCGTGAAATCATAAGGGTAAACATGCAACTGGCTCTTGCCGTCTAAGGTACTGGCTACAACAAACAACTTTCCATCGGCGGTCAGTGCGACATCAAAAATACGTCCCGTCATGGCTGGGAACTTGCGGATCAAATTGGAATCGTCGCCGATCTTTCGCTCGGTCTCTCGGAAGATGCGGTAGATCTTGGGAGTCCCGTCAGCACCACCGACCAGCACTTGGTTTTCAGTGGGGTGCATCGCCAATGCGTTGATGCCACCTTTGAGCGCACCAGGAGTAATCGACGTCACGTTGTCGATAAAACGCTCGGTTGCTACTTCGGTCAGCTTAACCGTCATGTCGCGACCGCCGGAGACCACGTGCGTTCCAGATGGATTGAAGACTGTTGCGAGCGACCAATCTTCGTGAGCGCCTTGGTAAAGTTTTTGAACTCCGGTTTCTGAGTCGATAGCCCGAACCGCGCGATCGGCCGATCCAAAGGCAACCAACTTGCCATCAGGGGAGAATGAACCGCCAAACAGAGTGTCATAGCCAACTTGATGACTCAACAGTAGAGCGCCACTTTCAACGTCCCAAACTTGGACTTCACCAAATCGTCCTGGAGAACCACCGGTGACGGCTAAGCGCTTCGAGTCGGGCGAGAAAGCAAGTGATTGAACTCGTTCGCTCAAGCCGACCAATCGCTTGACTGTTTCCCAAGTCTCTGCATTGACAATTAGTACTTCGTGGAATCCGTTGACCGCCATCCACTTACCATCGGGCGAATAGGACAAAGTCGTGATAACTGGCGGCCGCGTGTAGGTCGGCGGATTCTGCGCATTGAACTTTGGTCCAGTCGGCTTCGAATCGTTGACCGCGCCTTCGGCAATCCATTTACGAATAAGTTCGATGTCGGCCGCGGATAGTGGCGCGGCCTGCTTGGGCATGGCGGCCTTTCCATCTACGATGGCAATCTGACGAATCAATTCGCTTTCGTCAGGCTTGCCAGGAACAATTGCGTGCTGCCCACTTTCACCTGCTTTCAGCAACTTGTCGAACTCGGTCAAAACGTAACCACCTTGAGCCTTGGCGGGTTGATGACAGCCCTGACATTTAGCTCGAAGGATCGGTTCGATCTGCTTCGTAAAACTGACTGGTGCTTCGGCAAATGCGTTGCCACAGACAGCCGAAAAATTGAGAGACAGCAGGACGGCAAGATACGACAAGCAACGTAGCATCATGGGACGCAGCGATATGGGAGGGAGGATGGAGTGTGTCAGCAGGTGGGCTCGAACACTGTTCGAGAGACTCACGGCAGTTCATCCCACCTTCAAAAGCTGGAACGCGACCGAAAAGTCCTGTAACTAGAGTAGCAGTCCCGGCGGCTAACTACAAGCGAAAGGCAGGAGGCAGCGAACGTTTTTTGCCACTCGGCGGCACCGCTAGCATGGCTTGGGTGCAGCGATTTTCGAAGAACGGTTCAAGAAGTTGTGATTCTGCTTGATGAAATAGGGCTCGTACGCGTCCTCGAAAGAGCGGATTCGAGCACGAGCACGAGTAGGAGTAGGAGTAGGAAAACCCGCGAGCGTGCACGTAAAGATAGGAGCAACCCCAGAAAGTCAGCAAACAAGTCAGAGCTGCGTAAGAGCGAGTTTGCTAAAAAGTTGGTTTGCTCAAACGTCGCTGGATAGCGCGAATTGTTGCGTCGACTCGAACACTGAATACGCGATCGTTTTCGACGTTAAGGTCCGATAGGCTTAAAATACTCTGTTCCGTTCCAATGTCACTCAAGATATCAAGCAAATAGATCCTGCCGAAGGTATCTTGCTCGCTATGCAATCGTTCGACCACGATGGATTCGATCTCGGGACCAAACGAGACAATCAACTTCTTCGCGTTGCTCGATAGCGCAGAGATGTTCTCTAACAACAGTGGGACGTCTTCAACTAGCTTGAGTTGAGCTAACGCTTCAAGGGCTGATCTGTCACGCATGCGACGTTTATTGAACAGTTGACGTAGTTCTGACGCACATGAACTGTCCATCCAGTGCCGATACGCATTCCAACCTTGGCTGCGAAGAATTTCCTCCTTGCCTTCGATAACGGCGAGAACCGACTTCAGTACATCGCTTCGCTTTTCTTCAACGAGGGCAATTTTCGACAGGCGACTAAGCGCGTTCGTACTCGCATGAGTGTCGTTTCCATTCACGACAGCGATCAACTCGTCGATAAGTGCGGGGTTGGGCTGACGCGACTCAACCTCTTGTGCCTGCCTCTTCTTCTCCGCACTTTCTTTAGCAAGCTTCACTCGCTCTGCCACAATCGCAGGGTCGATCTGAACATACTTATAACTAAGCGGGGTCTCATTGAGCTTTCCTTCACTGCTGCTAATGACCGTTAGCGTTTCTTGGAGACGGATTGGAACGCCTTGTTTTGTATCGAATTCCCATTCGCCATAACCTTTAACATCCAACTGCATATTGGGTTCGTCGGATAGTACCTGACTATGTCGAGTTGTTTTGACTCGAACGACACCTTCCTTGACGCTTATGACCTCGAAATCAAGTCGCAATTCAATTGGTATTGCAGGCTGATTTTCGACAGGTTGACGCCCTAAGAGTCGATCACGAATCATCGCATGCATCATTTGACCTGGTCCACCCAATTGTTGTTGGGGCTGAATTTCGTAGCTTCGAAAAACCGTCCACTTGTCTCTAAAGACTGGATCAAAGGACTGAAAAAGTAGTTCAGGAATAGAAGCGAGCACGAACGGTAGTGGTTTGGCTTTAGCCTGCACACGAACTTCTCCGAGCCGACTGATTTTGAGTTCACCATACAGTCCCTCAACACGATTGCCGTTAACGATGGCAGTCGGACTGGACCAATTCCCGCTGTATTTTGCCTTGTACTTGATCTCCTGGGATCGTTCGTCGGCACCGCTCGAAACTTCCAGCAAGCCTACGCTGGGAGCGATACGTTTAGCGATCTCTTTGGATTCCAGGGCCCCTGTCGAACTTGATCTTTTGAATGGAATCCTATTCTTGTTCATCAGTTCTTTCAAACCATCG
>CAYWNG010000587.1:0-4358 GCA_964458685.1 uncultured Pirellulaceae bacterium | reverse complement strand
ATCAGCAACGTGGTCCTTCGCTCTTCACCTGATGGAGAATTCATCTTTGTGAAGTGCTGCTGGCCAACGTTGCAATTCGAGTAAGCTCTGTGCCGTTCACATCCGCCCTGCTAGATTCCAGAGCCTTCGATGAACGTGTCCAAACGACTTTGGGCCTGTGAAACGCGAGATTGTGGTGGTACATCTCGAGTGACGCAAACGTTTCCACCGATGATTGATCCACGGCCAATCGTTATCCGACCGAGGATCGTAGCATCGGCGTAAATTGTTACATCGTCTTCCACAATCGGGTGACGTGGTACGTTGTAAGTACGTGAGTTCGATTCTGCAACTTTCAGATCGCATCGGGACGGTGCTCCAAGTGTCACCCCATGATGCACTCGAACATTACTGCCGATGATACTCGTTTCGCCAATGACAACTCCCGTTCCATGATCGATGAAGAACGATCTTCCGATTTTTGCGCCAGGATGAATATCGATGCCAGTTTTGGAATGCGCCAGTTCGGAAATCATTCGGGCAACTAGCGGTAGATCGTGTTGGTAAACGACGTGCGCGATGCGATGGTGGATTAGGGCGAGCACGCCTGGGTAACAAGCCAAGACTTCGTCCTGGCTTCGCGCTAATGTAGGCAGCGCGAATATCCGAGTCCAACAATTGGCGTATGTTTGGCAGTTGTTGAATAATCGATTTGACTCGATCAGCAGCCAACAGCAAAACATCATTTCGATGAACTTTGGTTTCCGCGATGTACTCGAGTTCAATTGCTATCTGAGCGGTGAGAGATCGGCAACTCGCGTCCAGCGCTTGACCCACGAAAAAGTCGACGCTCTCGCGTTGCAACTGTCTCGAACTCAATCGGTGTGGAAACAATGCGGATGCCAAGACTTCAATTGTCTCTGCTAAGACTCGTTTCGAAGGCAGAGCAACAGGGCGATTGAGTCGATCACGGACGTTCAGCGCTTCGTCGCGGAGCGCGCGTAGTGATTCGACGACCGAGTCAATCTCCCAGTCAAACTCGTCACGACCAACGCTCGACTTCGTGTCCTTGAGATTTCCAATTGCCATGATTAAGTAGCTTCCTGTGTTCTAGAATCCATTGCGCCGTGAAGTTTAGCTGAGAAAACGACGCCGAGAAGCGTCGCAAAACGTCGAAGCTTGGTTTGAGTCCGCTATCGTTGTCCCGCTGGACTGCTCTTCACTCCGTTGCGGTATTCCCGCACCGTGATATGCCGCCCATAATTTGGAGGGATCAATCTGTGAAATATCACGGGCAGAGGGTTGGAGTGAACGACAACCTCTTTGCCTTTTAGATTGGCGACAAACTGCTCGGCGTGAGTTGATTGGCCCGCAAAAAGACTGAGAATCCATGCTAAAGCGGCTGGAAGAAATGGTAATCGTCGCATGGTAAGCTCCTTGATTTGAGAAGGTCGTACATCCCCGTCTCATGCACGCCCTGTGCCAAAACGTGCCTGTTGTCAGTGAAACAACAAGATTGACGCATTTCTACAATCCTTATTGCCAAGATCTTGCAGAGAACTAGTAAAAGAAACAACCTGAGCGAACATGACGCAGCAATCCTACTTTAATCATCCTCGTCGCTTCCCAGGAAATGTTGAGGGCCCTTTTTATACGACGGGGTCTATCGTGTGTGGCGATGCGCGATACGTCGGCGTCGCCTCGGACTGTCTTCAGTGTCTGGCTCCAGAACATGAAGCTCCCGATCTCTTGGCTCCGCTCAACAAGAGCAACCTCAACACCCATTTTGTCAAACAGCCGACTAGTGCGGACGAGGTTCAGAGGGCATGCAATGCTCTCCGTGTGTGCTGCGTTTATGCGTTGCGTTATGGAGGGCGTGATCTGAACATCATCCGTCAGTTGGAGAATTCGCCGCTGTACTGTGATTACATCATTGACGATCGAGGCGAATTAGTCCTGACCGTTGGCGCTGACGGAGAACTATTGGAATTCGCGCAGGCGATTGTAAACGCATCGCGGCTTCATTCGTGAGGCAATTCCGATTGTTGCCCTTAGTGACAATGTCATCTCTTCGGTCCTTGCATTGCAGTGGAAAATCCTAGTTGGTGCCCCGCGAGAAGATCGAGGTTACAATTCAAGCGTATCATCCCACCTCAAAGATTGTTGGAGCCAACCGATGTTTTTTGCTCGCCGGTCCCGCGTAATCTCCCTTTTGTTAGCGGCGGCTTTGACTTCAGATAGGACCGCTTGGTCTCAAGAGCTTCCACAGCAGGAACCACGAACCGTCGAGTCGAACTCGAATACTGATTTGAAGCGAGCAGAGAATTTGCCAGACGACATCAATCGCGGCTTTCTCGATCCAAACATGAAGCCTGAGGAGTACATCAAGCGCTTCGAGGTTGAGAGTCGCGAGGTCTTTGCACAGCGTCGGGCGATTGTTGAGTCGATGGAACTAAAGGAAGGTCTATCCGTCGCAGATATCGGCGCGGGTACGGGACTGTTCCTAAAGCCTCTCTCGGTGGCTGTCGGCGGCACAGGAAAAGTCTTCGCTGTTGAAATCTCGCCGAGCTTCGTGAAGCACTTGCGTGGACGGATCGAAGAGGAAAAGCTTGAGAACTCGCAGGTCGTTTTTTGTTCGGATCGCGATGCGAATCTGGCTCGCAATAGCGTTGACCGCTTGCTCATTTGCGATGTCTACCATCACTTTGAGTTTCCCGAAGCAACATTGGAAACACTCTACGCCGCATTGCGCCCTGGCGGAACTCTGATCCTAGTTGACTTCTATCGCGATCCGGATGTCAGCGCAGAACGCAAGCAGTGGCTCAACGGACATATTCGAGCGCCGTTGGAAACTTTCCGAAAAGAGATTGAGCAGGCAGGATTTCAGTTCAGAGACCAAGTTCATGTCGAAGGCTTTAAGGAGAACTACCTTTTGCGTTTCGTCAAACCGCCGAAGTAGTTCCACCGCACAGCTTACTTCTTCTTGCGAGGATCTGGACCAGTGATGGCATAGTCCTTCTTGGTCAACGGAGCTTCGACGTTCAATCGCTCCTTCGAGTTTTGAGCATACTCAGCGGGAAGAAGATCGTCGCAGATTTCGATTTCGCTTCCATCGGCATCTTTTTGGATGCTCTTTGTGTATGCCGCACTGATGCGGACAATTTTCTCGCCAGGCAGAACGCCTTCGATGACAAACTTGCCATCTTCAAGATTGGCACCGTAAATCGAGCCTTTACCGTCGGTGGGTTCCAGGCTGATCTGGCCTCGACTAACAGGTTCGCCATTGAATGTTACCGTACCTTCAACTCGAGCCATCTTATCGCCGCAGCCGGCAAGCAAAGCACAAACGACCCACAAGAGACTTAGTAAGATGAAACGAGCGACCATCATGATTCCTTTGTACGAATGCCAAGATAAGAGCAAGGTAAGGTAGCCGCGACTGAAGGCTGGGCTACCTTACCAATGTGTCATCGAAGATCTGAAATTACTGAGGAAGCGTAGCTACTTCGCCGCCCGCGATGGTACCGATTGCACGCCAACTGACCAAATCGATGGTGCTGGCGACAAACTGAATTGATCCATCAGCCATCAAAACGTTCACACCACCAGCGTGCCGACTGCGAGGCGCGACAGCAACCCGTAGTGCCGAAGTGTTTACGATGCACGGCAGGTTCTGCCTAGGCAAGTTTGTGTTGACTCCACATTCGTCGTTGCGGTCAGGGCTAGTGGAGTTGGGCGTTAGAGTCGTATGGAATGCCCAGCGACTGTCCCCAGAATTATTCATTGCGTCACCGCGCGAGTCGCGATTAGCCGCTCCGCCAGATCCGTCCAAAGCTGGAATGAGGATCTCTGACATCATCAATGTGTTGCTACTTCCATCTAGGATGCTCTTGAAGCCAAAGCCGCCTGGAATTGGATTGCTAGCTTGGGAAGTGTTGTGACTTCGGAACAAGCCTTGAGCCTCAGAATCAGGAAGCGCAGCCACGGTACGTTCAGGCCAACGACAGTGACTTACGACATAGTTAACGCGAGTTCGCCAATTGTTGTCGCCCTTCCAATACTGGCCAGGTCCGGTAGCGTTAGGGTCACTGGGGCAGTAGTAGTAAGGAACCGGCGCCGAGATAAGGCCAGTCAACGTGCTCGGAACATTGTTCGGAGTAGCGAAGAAGTCTCGTGTCATGTCGAATCTATCGAACAGTGCATTCTGTTCCATGTACGGCCATAACGCAACGACGTAGGTTCTTCGTCGTACATTCTGTGAAGCAAACGGAAAGCGATTGAAGGTCGAGTGGTGATTGTGCATGCCCAAGCCCCATTGCTTGATCGCGCATCCGCGACAGCGAGGACGAGGTCTTTGGCGAATTGCGCGTGACCACCAC
>CAYWNG010000586.1:0-4362 GCA_964458685.1 uncultured Pirellulaceae bacterium | reverse complement strand
TTAGCTGAGGAGCTTGGCGCCGAACTTCTGGCCGCAGGCGGCGATGACGCTGGCGACGGCAAAATCGACTTGCTCGCCGGTCAACGTGCGATCCATACTTTGGAATTGCAGCGACAGCAGTATTCTCTTCTTCTCAGTCCCGTCCTTCTTCGCGTCGCGGTACGTCTCGCGATACTGGACGGACTGTAGAAATTCGCCACCATGCTTCGAACATTCGCTGTGTAGATCGCCCCAAAGCAGCGATTCGTCGACGATGAAGTTCAAGTCGCGTTCGACCGCTGGGAATGGACTGTAGGGATCCGCGCGGCGGACTTCGACTAACATTCCGGTCAGAGCGTCAACATTCAGCTCGGCAATTCCACAGGGAGCGTCCAAGTTCATCTGCTGCTGGAACTTCGCATCGCACAAGCCGACCCAGCCAATCACCTGTTGCTCGACAAGAATGCGCTGAGCCGTACCGGGTTGGTACATCGAGTGATTCGCCGATTCCCAGCTCAAATTCTGACACTTGCCGACTTGCTTGAGCAGTGTTTCAATCGCGCCCTTAATCAATCGCAAGTCGCCAGAAGTTACGATTCCCAAGGTTGATTGTTCGCTGGGCAGTGACTTACCATCCGCGGCGGGCAGCACAACGTTGGCGATCTCGTACAGTTGCGCATTGCGGATCGAGTGGGTTTGATTGGTGTGCCTGGCGACTAACAAGCTTGGCACAATGCTGCGTCGCAAGAGCCGAGCGCCTTCTAACAACGGAGTCTCAGTGCTAAGCGGAGCGTTGTTGGTCCAAGGACTGCCAGCAGCTTCCAGCTTTTCATTCACAACGCTGGGTGTCATCGCTTCGTCGATACCATAAGCGCTGAGCGTATGGCGAATGCGCGAGACAGCGATATCCTTTCGTCTTGGCTGAGCCACAGCGAGAGGCACGGCGACGTTTTCTGGGATGCGATCGTAGCCCCAAATCCGCGCGACCTCCTCGATCAGGTCTACTTCTCGCGACAGATCGGCTCGCCAACTTGGAGGTACAACCTCTAAGCTCTGCTTGCTGGCTGAGCCACCGTCAACGACTTCACATCCAAGTGCTTCAAGGATGCGACAGACTTCGTCGGCTGGGACTTCGATGCCCAAAACGCGAGCGATTTGAGCAAGACGAAAGTTGATAACCGGGCGTTCCGCGGTGGGCTCGCCCACCGAAACGACACCTTGCTCCAACGTTCCACCAGCCAATTGCAGAATCAATTCACAGCATCGCAAGCTGGCCCAATCGACGCCGGCCGAGTCGGGCTTGCGTTCGTAACGATAGGACGACGGGCTGTGCAGCTTGAGCTTCCGCGCGGTTCGGCGAATCGACATCGGCTGGAACAAAGCGGCTTCGATCAAGATATCGGTAGTCGAGTTGGAGATCTCACTATCGGCTCCACCCATCACGCCACCAAGTGCTACGGCTCGTTCGGCATCGGCAATCACAACCATCTGCTCATCGAGCTCGTAGGCCTTGTGATCGATAGCCAGAAATTTTTCTTTCGGCTTGGCAGGTCGAACGATGATTTGATTGCCTCGAATCTGCTTCAAGTCGAAGGCATGCAGCGGCTGGCCGCATTCCATCATCACATAATTTGTCACATCGACGACATTGTTGATCGTTGCGATGCCGATGGCACTCAGTCGATTGACTAACCACGCTGGACTTGGGCCGATCTTAGCTCCGCGAATCACTCGAGCCGTGTATCGCGAACATCCTTGGGGAAATTGATTGACAACGCTGATGGACCGCGAACAAGGTGTATTCGATTCGGCAGGCTTTGGAGAAGGAATTTTCAGAAGCTGGCCGAGTAACACGGCTGCCTCGCGAGCCACGCCGATGTGAGCCAAACAGTCGCCTCGATTGCTGGTGACTTCCAAGTCGATTACGGGATGCCCTTGAGCATCGAAGGTCGTTTGTTCGTGGTTTAGCCCTGACATCGCAAAGCGTCGAGCCAAATCGTCATGATCGACATTCAAGTCAACATAGTCGCTCAGCCATGGCCAACTTACCAACATTTGATCTTACCTTTTCCACGAACTCTAACTTACTAACATCCCTAACAACATCTGGAACGCCAACCGTTCTGACAGAGCCGTCTGCAACCAAACCGCCTCGCAAACCGCAACCAAAACACAGCCCAACCACAGTCCAACCGACGACTAGAACTGATGCAAGAATCGCAAGTCGTTGCGGAATAGGTCGCGAATATCGGACACTCGATGTCGACGCATGCAGAGTCGTTCGACGCCCAATCCAAAAGCAAAGCCTGTTACTTGTTCAGGGTCATAACCGACGGCTCGGAGCACGTTGGGGTCGACCATTCCAGCGCCACCAAACTCGATCCAGTTATCGTTCCACAGGTAGTCGACCTCGACGCTGGGCTCGGTGAACGGGAAGAAGCTTGGTCGAAAGCGAATGGTCACGTCTTCGCCCAAGTAGCTTGTCGCGAACATTCGAAGGACGCTCTTCAGGTGAGCCATCGTCACACCGGGCTCGACCCACAGACCTTCCATCTGATGGAACATGGGGAAGTGAGTCATATCAGCTTCATCGGGGCGATAGACTCGACCAAGCGAAATGATTCGAATCGGCGGCTGCTGTTTTTCCATCACACGGATTTGAACCGTGCTGGTTTGGCTTCTCAGCAGCTTAGCTTCACTGGCATTGGCATTGATGGCAGTAGCACCGGCGACCGAAAGATAAAAGTTATCCAGCGGATCACGAGCCGGGTGATCTTCGGGAATGTTCAGCGCGATGAAGTTATGCCACGTGTCTTCGACTTCAGGGCCTTCGACGGGAGCGAATCCCAAGCGACCCATGATCTCTTTCAGGTGCTCGATCGTTTGCGCGATCGGATGAGTCGTACCGAGATGGAACGAAGCGCCTGGCAAGGTGGGATCAACCATTGGCCCAGTTGACTTGCGAGGCTTGCCGCCGTCGCCACCCAATCGCTCGGTGGCTTGGTCGAGCGCCGCTTGTATTCTGGCTTTGGCTTCGTTGAGCTTCTTGCCGCCCTCGGGTCGATCGGCTTGATCCAGAGAGCCAAGTTGCTTTTGAATCGCCTTCAATTGACCGCTTTTGGCGCCGGTGAATTCAATTCGCGCAGCTTCGAAGGACTCAGCCGAATCGGCAGCTAAGAAAGCTTGCTCGGCTTGGCTGGCCAGTTGTTCCAGTTGCTCAACAAACTGTTTCAGATCCATGATTGGTCCGTATTCAATGAACGTCTTCCATTCTGAACGGCAATGCAGCTAACCGACAGTCGGTGTCGAGAATGTTCATTGAGCCAATCACATCTTCACAGACCACGAAACTCCTGGCGGAGTTCGTGGAAGTGAAGAAAGATGTTGAGTCTGCTATGACGACGCGACACTCGAAACATGTCGAGTGACGTTGGCCTAAAACCGATAAGCTTGATAGTCGTAGGTACGACTACGCAGCCAATGCAGCTTTGACCTGTTCAACGACAGCGGAGAAGCCGGCTGGATCGTTGATTGCCATTTCCGACAGTTGCTTTCGATCAAGCGAGATGTTCGCTTTGTTCAAGCCGTGGATGAATAGGCTGTATCGCAAACCGTGTTGTTCGCAAGCGGCACTGATACGAATGATCCACAGTCGGCGGAACTCACGTCGCTTGGCGCGACGGTCACGGAAGGCAAACACGCCAGCTCGGACCAGAGTCTCTTTTCGTGTGCGGTACAGCTTGCGACGACCGCTAACATAACCTTTAGCTCGCTTCAGCAAGCGTTTCTTTGCCTGGGCGCGTGCCGCGCCCTTTCTTGTTCTCATGGTGAGAATCCCATCGTTGTGTATCTCAGGTCATTACCGGTTCCTGCGCCGTACGCAGGACGTGAACTTACGCGGTGTGAATCGCGGTAATGTTGAACCCAGATAACTTGACTAGTAAATGTGCACCGCTTTGTTTGCGAAAAAGTTAGTTACTGTTTCCGCGAAGGCAATCCAGTACGGCTCGAGTCTGAGCCCTAGCAAGAACGCGAGTACCGCGAAGATTGCGGCGTCGTTTCTTGCTAATTCTGGTAGCCAAGTGGCTGGTTCCAGCGCCACGATGCTTGACCTTACCGGTCGCAGTCGCGCGGAATCGCTTCTTGGTTGCCTTGTGAGTCTTCATTTTTGGCATAGTTTTTTTCCAATCGCAAAAGCATCCCCCACAATCGGGGCGAAATTGGGACGATTAGTTTATCGACCGTTAATAGGCATCACAAGGCCTTTTTAGTCCTGGAACTGGTAGAGTCCCAATCCTTTACGCACCTTGCCAACGAATCTGAGTCGCGAAACTGTGACTCCAGAGTCAAACCTAGTTGCTCTGGGAGGTCTGGTGAGAGTTT
>CAYWNG010000585.1:0-4369 GCA_964458685.1 uncultured Pirellulaceae bacterium | reverse complement strand
TAGATTGTCGATCGCCGGACAAATCGAAGGCTTTCCATTCTGTGACGTGTGGCAGACAGCACAGTGATCGCGATACAACTTTTCACCGATCGCTGAATCACCGTCAGTGTTTGGGTTTGGCATCTGCTTCATGTACTCGCTAACGATCGACTGCCGCGGCGAAGGTTGTCCAAACACGGCGATGGATCTAGACCGCAAATTGCGATCGGACTGACTGATCAATGCTTGGATAACGGCCGCTGGAAGTTGACTGGCTTTGACCTCGCCACGCTCCAGAGCTTCGACCATCTTCGCCCGCCATGTTTGACGGCTAATCAGAATGCCGGCCACGGTAGACTGTTCGGTCGCTTGAAGATTTTTCCATGACTTCAACAGTTCAGTTGCCACATCGTCGCTGTTTACGAACCTCGATCGTTCTACGGCCAGCTTAGCAGAGTCTTCGCCATCGCGAAGTAACTGACTCAGGATCTCAACTTCGCGCGCAACCGGGAGAAGCTGATTTCCAATAAGCATGCCAAGCCATTGAGGTTGAGAGGCCTGTTGTGAAGGCGTGTTGTCTAGCGTGTCTGAACTAGCTCGAGTCGATTGCAGTAGTTGCTCGACAGCTCGTTCGACGGCAAGGGCGAATTGTTGTTTGGCAGTCTCACTTTCGAAGGCATCGCGCGCGGCTGCGAGCAATAGTGCTTGCGATGGAGTCCAGGCGATCTGATCAGCGTTCTTCTTCGCGTTATCAGCCGACAGAGTTTCAAGGACCAGCTTCTCGCGAAGGTCCGCAGGCATCAGGAGCAAGAGCTTTCGAGCGGTTGAGAGCTGTTCTTGCAAGCCGGTGAGGCTCTTGGCGTTGGCGTCGGCCACTTTCAGCATCATGCGCAAGACGGGCTCGGCAGTCTTAGGCGTGTTGTTGATGTTGAGTGCAGTGCTCAACCAACGATCCGGCGTACCGTGCGTGAGAATCTCGGTGAGTCCAACTTCGGCGGGATAGCTTGGCCAACTTTGAATGGATATCAGCCACTGAAGATCTACCGCAGCTCCCAGCTCACGACGGGGAATGTTTGAAATCGCCTTCACAAGCGATTCTGAAGGAGCTTTGATACGTCTGGCCAGCTTCAATGCCCACCGGATCAACTGCGGATCATTGGAGGACTCAAGAACGGTAACTAGATCCGTGTCGGTCAACCATTTCTTGCCGGCGAGCACTCCTAGGATGCTGGCTGTAATCTCAGGCGATTGCGACTTGCGCATTGCTGCTCGCAAGCCAAGTGGTAACTTGCTGATAACCTCCGACGAGTATTGATCCGTTACGATCGCCTGCGTGGCCATGTCGCGAACTGCACCGATAGGACTTTGAAGCAACACGATTGGGTCTTCGCCGCGAAGGTCCTTGATCGGTGCGGGCGTATAGTCGCGATGAAAGACGCGATAGATACGTCCCAGTCCAGCACCCGCTCGCAGATCAACGCGTTGCTGCCACGCTGTTGGAATCCATTCGGGATGTTCGATAATACGTCGATACATGTCTAGAAACCAGACCGTACCATCGGGAGCGTTGATGGCACGAACCAGTCGAGCCCACGGGTCCGTCGAGGCCAGGAAGTCGAACTTCTCATCAGCAGGATGCCGTTGCGCGGCGAACACGCTGCCTTTGGGATTGAGTTGAATGCGTGCGACCAAATTGTGGACGGGTTCGCAAACCAAACCGACCGGATTGCTTGAATCGTTTTTGGTGTTCAATGGAAAAAGCCCTGGACCACGAACGATCATCGAACTACACGCACTGGTATAGCGATCACGCGAGTACATGTCGTTAAAGCGATCCGACGTCTTGCTGCGGGGATAAACGGGCGGCGCATCACCAGGCGTCAACAAGTGATTGATAATGCCAGTATCCAAAGTCTTACCGGCGACCTCTGCGGACTCGAACACGTATTGAAAGACTGGCTGATAGTTGTTGTTGCCAAACCAGTTTCCAAAGGCATCGCGCGCGGGCATGAATTGAGTCTGTGCTGTCACGAAGACTTCTATCTCTCCGGTGTCGGGATTCCAAACCACATCGCGCTGACGAACTTCATAGGTTTGACCGTTGACGTGGCTAAGTAGTTCGCGAGTTCCATCGCCAGTTGCAAAATGAAGTCGTCCGTCCAATCCGATTTCAAAACCGTTGGCGCGATGTTGAGGATTGGTAGCAGCTATGCCGCTAAGCAACACCTTCTGCTCGTCGGCAACTCCATCGCCATTGGTATCTTTAGCGAATAGCACATCGGGAGCTGCAATCACAAGCACTCCGTCTCGCCAAGGATGCACGCTAGTCGGATAGCTCAGACCAGTCAGAAACTTTGTCGCGCGATCGATGCGTCCGTCGGCATCGGTATCGCGAAGCAGCTTGACTTGACCGCCTCCTTCAACCCCCAGCGGGTAGTCGCTCATCTCGACGACCCACACGCTACCATCAATGCCAAACGCGATATTGACTGGATCTTGAATCATCGGCTCGCTGGCCAAAAGATCAACTTGGTAGCCTTCGGGAACAATCATTGACTTCAGCCCTCGAGCTGGATCTAAGGGCTGGTCTTCACCGCGAGTCTGCTGGCTGATCGACGAAGCCCGCGAAGTGATCTCGGATTGAGTTCCTGACTTCCACCGACCGGGTTGCAGGAAGTAGACCATCGATTCGTCCACCTCATAGCCACCTTCGGCGCGTTGAGCTTGGCTGGCAACATAAGCAAACAGATCGTCACAATATCCCGCAACCCAAGTGTTTTGCGTTGAGAGTTCTTTTTCGATGGCGAATTGGTATTCGACCACTGGTTCGCCGCTCAGGAATACCCAACTGAGCGCGTCGCCAAACACCCAAACGTGAATTGGCATCGGAACTGATTCAGGCAGTCGTCCCATCGCCTTGCGAATCTCAAGCATGCGCTTGGCCCAACGCTGTCGATTAGGACTGTCGCTCTTGGAAGCTTCGTCGAGTTGTTCGGCTGTCGGCAACTCAGGCTCAAGTCCAGCGGTACCCATTTGGACAACCGCGGCTGGAGGCAGCGGCGAGAGTTTTTGACTTGAGATGACGGACTCCACTGCTTTCGCCAATGTTCTGGCGTGCTGTTGAGCGAGTTCGTAGCTACCGCGCGGATTGGGATTGATATCAGCGCCACAACCGATGATGGGAAGAAAGACAGTCTCGGGATGTTGAGCTTCCAATTGTGAAGCCGACAAACCAGCCCAATCACCGCTGACTTGATTGAACTCACTTCCCATCGTGGTGCAATGGCAAGCGTATTGATAGGTCGCACCCAGTAGTTTGCCCGCAGTGGAGGTGACTCGCAAAATGGGCACGCGAGGATCGGTTGGACCGCCGGGTTGAACTCCAAAGTTAATCCAACGCCCCTGTTGGATCACTCGTCGATTGACTCCAAAGTCGGCTTGACCCTCGCCCAATTCGACGATTGCAGGCTGACGATTGGCTAGAGCAGCCTCGATGGCCGATCGTGTTGCGTCGCTAAGTTTTTGCAGATACCGTTGGCTCGCAGCAAGTTGCTCGTCGGTCAATGGCAAGCGAAACAGATTGTCGACGCAACCGGGTAAGTACGGAGTTGCGTGGGAATGCGTGCAGCTCACAACCAAGTGCGATCTTGGAATCTGATGTGTCGTCTGAAGCCACTTTGCGAGTTCGACTGTGAACGTCCCAGGGACACCAACAGAATCGATGGAAACCAACACCATCGGACTTGTCGCGACCTCGGCCGACTGATACTCGCGAGAATCCGCATGCGACAAGACAAGGGCTCGAACATACAAGCGATCGGCAACTTCGATAGCCGGCGTTTCTCGCACAGCATAGCCACTCAATCGCAACGCTTCGGTCGGCGTGACATCAACTTTGGCAAAGCCTGCTTGCCAACGCTCGGCAGCCGATGAGTTCGTGGCGGTCCAAGCTAGAGAGAAAGCCAACCAGCAGATCAAAACGGTACGCATGACAAAGTCTCGTTGATGATAGGGAGGTCTTGTGTGGGATGATTCTACTCGAAAATCAGGAGACGATCCTGTTCTCGCAGGATGTAACGTGGTCTGTAGTTTTTTTTCTGCCACTCGACCGCCAAAAGCTCCCTTGCAGTGCAATTCGTACGGAGAAACTCTTGAACAGTGATCAAACTCGCCTTATGTTGATTGCCTCGCTAAGACCTATGACTTTTAATCGCTAAGGTGTCCGATGTCCCAAAGCCAACGACCGTTGTTGCTTGTACTTGTTTTGCTCGTCGGCCTAACTGGTTGCGTCAAGGAAAAGATGGATGGCGATACTATTCGCATCACCTATGAAATTTGGGTTTGGTTCTCGCTGTTCTTTGGTGGAATTGCAATTTCCGTAGTGGGTTGG
>CAYWNG010000584.1:0-4386 GCA_964458685.1 uncultured Pirellulaceae bacterium | reverse complement strand
CGACAATCGTCCATCCGTCGTCACCCGTAGCTGCCACCGCCAGGTGGCAGTCGCTGCCATTGTTAACTCATCGCATTATCTAATGCCACTCCCATCCTGAAGGCAGTGCCCTGGGCAGGTTTGTTCGGGCCACTTCGGAAACTAGCGGCTAGTTTGGCAGGGCTTCAACAAGACAACGGATCAGGCTTGCTTCAATGGCGTCCCAATCTAGCGGCTGGTCGGCGATGATCTCTAAGCGACTGTCGCTGCGAAAGGCACTAGTCTTGAGCGATGATTCATTAGCCTTGCGATTGATGGCCCACCAATCGTCTTGGCAATGAAAGATGCCTTTGAGTCTCTGAATTGGTGATACCGACTCAAGAATTTCCATCAGGCTATCACGATCGAAGCAGTTGTTCGGCGAAAAGATCCATCCACACGCCCAGGTACCGTTGCCTTGATTTTGAAATCGCCGTGGCTTACTGGTCTGGCCATCAACCTTTAGTGAAATGGAAGCCATCTGTGGAATCGTTGGGGGCGTGACTGTTTCGCTCATTGATTCATTCGTCGCATCAATTGATCTTTCGACGATTGGATGCGCTGGGTCGTAAACTGGTACGATCACTGAGTCTGGCTTAGCATCCAACCAGTCGAGCTGAACTTTGCCGCGCGAGGTTTCATAAACGTACTGCTTGGGCGGTTCAAGCTTGGCGATCTTTGCTCGACAAGCTTGAGTGAGTTCCGACGAGCGTTTATCGATCCACGAAATGACGATAGCATCGGACATGTGCAGTTGATCATTGAACAGCGTTGAATCGGCAATGCGAGGATTATCGAAATCGGCTGGATCAACGATGCACAAAGTACTTCCTAGGTCGAGCACCTTTCCGAAGTTCTCGCCGCGAAGCATGTCGATCAATCTCGCTGGATGACCGGCTCCCGAAGGTTCGATAATCAAGCGATGCGGTTTCACTTGTCGGATCAACTGAGCCAACAACGGTTCGAACGCGTAAGACATCGTGCAGCAAACGCAGCCGCTGGCCAATTCCATCACTTGGACTTCAGCCGGCTGGTCAATCAGAGCGTTATCGATGGCAACTTGACCGTATTCGTTGATCACGATCGCCCAGCGCTCGCCCTCGGGCTTTTGATCAATCAAGCTTTGTATAGCTGTTGTCTTTCCAGCCCCTAACACACCGGTAATGATGTTGGTTGGGATTTTTTGAACAACAGCCATGTTGCAACTTAAGATGGAGTTTCTTGTCCGTCGATGCAGGTCTGACAATGACCCTTGATCAAAACATCAACGACTTGACCTAACTCGGGAGACAGTTGCACTTGAACCTCTTCATCGCTCAGGCATCGAATGTTGCCACAATCGATGCAAAGCAGGTGTGGGTGCCCTTGGCTGTCCAATTGGTCACTATGCCTTGCCACTTCGTAACGCCAAACGTGATCGCCAAGTTCTAGACGTCGAAGCAGCCCGGCTTCAGTTAGGTCTTGCAAGCCACGAAAGATCGTCGATTTGTCTAAGCCTAAGCTATCCAACTTAGTCGTAAGTTCCTGATGCGTGATAGGAACGGTGATATCCATAATCGCCGATAGAATTGCGACACGAGCAGGCGTAGCACGCAGCCCTTTGGATCGCAATTGGTTTCGGTTTTCGTCTCGACGAGTATTTTCATTCATGGCAGTAATCCAACGAATTGACCTTGAGCCTTAGACACTGACGGGAGCGTCAACTTCAATTCGGATCGGCTGGATATCGAATTTAGGATTTTGACCAAGGAATCTGCAAGGATTGTTGTGGAACACTTCAATCGCCTCCTGCACGGTATGGCCTCGGCTGCGAAACTCCATGATACATTGTTGAAGAGTAAACGGATCGCTTGGACCCCAGTCCGCTGAGGAATTCACCAACAGACGTTCCGATCCATACTTTTCAATCATATCGACAGCTCGGCGCGGCGAGCATTTCGTGATTGGATAAAGAGTGAACCCGACCCAATAGCCAGCGTCCAGGCACGGACCAATGGTCTGCTCTTCCACGTGGTCGATCCAGATGCGTTGTGGATCGACATTCAATCCCGCCAAGACCTCAAGCACTCGCTTGGTACCATGAGCTTTGTCTGCCAGGTGAGGCGTATGAATTAGCACTAACTGGTTATGCTTCATGGCCAACTCAACGTGCGCCTGCAATGAGTCGCATTCGTTCTTGGTCGACTTGTGCAAGCCAGTTTCACCGACGCCCAAGCAAGTTGGCTTGGCGAAAAATTCTGGGAAGTGCTTCAATACTTCGTTGGTCAGCTCGACATTCTCAGCTTCCTTCGGATTAACTGCGACCCAGCAAAAATGTCGAATGCCATATTGAGCTGCGCGAGTTGGTTCGAACTCACTGATCTGGCGAAAGTAATCAATGAAAGTCTCTGGATAACGGCGATCAAAGCCTGCCCAAAAAGCTGGTTCGGCGACCGCGACAACTCCGGACATTGCCATTCGTTCGTAATCTTGCGCTGTACGGGCAATGGCGTGATAGTGTGGCTGGATGATTTGCATAATGAGGCTCGCAACGGTAGGTGATTCGGGGTTTCGATGGAAGTCTGGACCTTAGCGGATCGTTAAGTCGGCTTGGCCTACTTGGCGAAGAGTTCGAGCAGATCGTAGGTACGGCCCTTCTCCGACGCAGGCGCGCGAAGAACCGATAACGCTTGATCAATCAGCTTCAGCTTAGCTGGCGTCCCGACGGGAACTTCACCAGTCCGCTGAAGAGCCGCATCGTAGCGATCCAAATACGCAGCGATTTCCAACAACATGTAGCGATGCTCGAGGAAGTCCTTTTCGACGACCTGATGAGGCGACAACATAAGCGACTCCGGCAAATGAAGCGAATGAGGCTTTAAAAATCGAAAACACCGCGGAAGCCCCAAGGCCTTCGCAACTTGGCTGAGGCCACTTGGTGATTACCGCGCTCGTTTATGATATTCACTCAGCAAGCAAAACGGCAGGTATCCTGGGCTCAACTTTGAAGCGGAATTTGGACTTCCATAGGATTACAGGCTATCGGCAGGCTTTTCCACTTGGGTGGATCTGCCAAGATAGGGCAATTATGCAGTTTTTTGTAGCTTTTGCCGTGACCTGTCCTCGATTTTAAGAGCCGCGACAACTAATCCCCGAAGGCTTCTCCCAACTACTACTGGCTCTTCCCCCAAAGCCTGTCTCGAACCACTTTTCGCAAAAGATCCCAGCGTGGACTCAAAATCACTCTTCGAAATACTGGCTCACGAACACGCTTCGATGCTTCGAGTCTACCTGCGCGCGGCGGGTTGCGCCGACGAACTGGTGGACGATGTTTGGCAGGAAACGATGATCGTGGCTTGGCGAAAGCTTGACCAGTACGATCGCACCCGCCCTTTCGGTGCTTGGCTGCGCGGTATCGCCGCCAAAATCCTGTTGGCTCACCGCCGAAACGCTCGGCGCATGGTGCTCATTGGCGATGAAGACGCACTGGAGTACTTGAGCGAACAACTTCACCGATACCAACAACTTCCGGGAGACACTCTGGATGACAAGCTGGCCGCGCTCCGCGAGTGTGTCAGCCACCTACCGGCCCACGAGCGTAACTGCATTGAACTTCGCTTCCAAAAAGACCTGATGCCCGCTTCGATCAGCGAGGCGACTGGGGATGCATTGGAAACAGTTAAGAAGCGACTACAGCGAGCGAAGAGTCGATTGTTGGAGTGCATTGAAAAGAAACTTCGCATCCTACCTGCTTAGCCTGTCCAGACCAACTCGATGAGAGTATCCAATGAGCCCTGAGCCCGATGATAAAGAGAAAATTCACGATGCGATGTTGGAAGCTCTGCTTCAACAAGCGTTGCGGCCGAGCGATCGCGATCAAGCTGCTGTTCGCAGTCTGATCGCCAAGATTGAATCGCTTGACGTCGAAGACAACGCAATCAATGAATCGACAAGTCCGGCATTATCTAATGCGACAGTCGCAAACGCTCCGACGCGGCATTCGCGCAGATGGATCATCTGGCTTTCAACAGCAGCCGCACTAGTCATCGGAGTCCTGCTGCTCAACAGTTCAAGTACATCTCAATCCGCTCAAGCAAGCCTTCAAAAAGTACTTCAAGCAAAAACACGCTATCGAACTTATACGATCGATATGACTCACCAGTTGCCTATCTGGGGTCAACGCGAGGTCTCAGCAACACTCTATTTGGATGATCGAGATCAATTCGTCTTTGAACATCCAGGCTGGAAGAGCTTAGGCAAAGTTTGGATCGGCGGAGATGGAGACCAACGCTGGATCGTACCGCCTCGAGGTCCCGCGCTTACCGGCCGGGAAGCGGTGGTCGCGCGATGGTTAGACAGAAAGGATCTACCGAGCCCATTCCTACACCT
>CAYWNG010000583.1:0-4393 GCA_964458685.1 uncultured Pirellulaceae bacterium | reverse complement strand
AACGACAGGAATTCCTGTTCTGTATCGGCAACACTACCAAATAGTTACGTGAAGGAAGAATGGATGCGTCCAATCAAATCCAGGTCTTGGTTTACGAAGTTTGCCAAATGGACCTCGCGGCAAGCCGGTAAGCCAATCTCGTTCAATGTGGCTGTAATCGTCATCCTGCTATGGGCGGTGACTGGCCCAATATTCGACTACAGCGATACATGGCAACTTGTAATCAACACCAGCACGACGATCATCACGTTTCTCATGGTCTTTCTGATTCAAAACACTCAGAATCGCGACTCTGAGGCGATACAGGTCAAACTGGATGAGCTGATACGAGCGATTGACGGCGCGCATAACGCGCTGCTCGATCTTGAAGAGTTGGAAGAGCAGGAATTAGACGCCATTCGATGCAAGTACGAAAAGCTTGCAGAGCTTGCTAGAATCGAACTTGCCAGTGGCAGGCGTGATACCAACGTGCCCGATATCGGATGATTCTAGCTAACCGCAAATTCTTCCCGTACACTGTTTGACCAGTTGCGAGAACTTCAGGGAGTGGCATTCAACGCAGCAATTGCGGTGTCTGCTTCCGAAAGCCCGAATAGGTTCACTTGCCCGAAGTGGTTTCCAACAATCGCCTTTTGTCGAGCTGCATCGACCACTGAAACCGAGTTCCATTTACTGGACAGCTTCTTGCGTTCAACCAACTTTGCGTTTTGCGAGTCTACGATCAGCGCCTCATTGGTTGAACCAGTGACCAAAACGCGTCGTGAGTTGATCATGCTTATCGTCGCAGCGTTCGGAGTGCCCTTCAATTCGTGGATTTGCTTTCCTTCGTCTAGATTCCAAATCCTCATGCGACCATCATCCCCGACACTCATCACATGTTGCCCATCTTCGCGAAAGACTGCTGATGTAACTGATTGCTGATGACCACTAAAGGTCGTTATGGACTTTCCCGATGTACTGTCGTAGACTTTACAAGTCTTGTCACGACTTGCTGAAACCAGCCGACGCCCATCAACGGACCAAGAGAGCGATTGAACCCAATCTGAATGATCTTCAATTCGCAAATTCAGTTCTGCGGACTTCTCATCGATCGTGTAGATACTGATGGTCCCGCTGACCTCGCCGATAGCCATTCGCTTGCTGTCGGGCGAAAGTGCCAAGGCAAGAGCAGAATCTTGACAGATCATCACATCGATCAACATCTTGCCGCTTTCCAAGTCGAAGATCTTCGCTTCACCAACTCGACCAGGCGTCCCACTAGCAACGGAAATTCTCTTGCCATCAGGGAAGAAGGCTATTGCATAAACTCGCTGCGCGACGTTGCTAATACGTTTGATCAGGCCTCCCTCTGGAAGGGACCAAATCAGAACCTCATGATATCCACTGGTAGCTAGAAGCTTTCCATCAGGCGAAATCGCCACCGCAGAGATGGGCAGCGAGGCTGTGTAGTGCTCAGGAGGAGTCGGATAGGTTGGTCTTGGAACAATACGAAACAGCTCAGCATCAGGCTTGGCAGTACTATCGATGCGAGCCCCAGTCTCAATCCACTTACGAACAAGCTCTGTTTGCTCCGCCGAAAGTGGATCTGCGTCCTGCGGCATAGAATGATCTGCGATGAATTGAAACAACGGAGATTCCGCTGGCTTACCTGGAATCACTGCTTTGCCAGATTGCCCCTCGCCAAGTATCGCGCTGTAATTGGACATGTTGTACTGCCCTTGCGGATTTCTGGCGTTGTGGCATGCGATGCAATGATTGTTAAAGATAGGTGCGATCTGTTGGCTGAATGAAACCCAATCTCCCGAATCGATAAGCAGCTTTTCTGCTTGCTTTTGCAAATCGGCCTGAGATTGAGACAGAGTTTGACGCTCGGACTCTACAATCTTCAGCTTGAGATTCAAGTCGAATAGCTGTCGCTGAAGCTCGGTGTATTCGCCTCGGACCTTTTCACTACGAGCATTCGCTTCCTGAAGCTTGGCATCGATCGCAGCAACCTGCTCCTTGACGGGAACAGGCGCGACCGGCTCTTCTTTCACCTCGGGCTTCGCCGCTTCTTGTGCTTGGATAAACGGTGGCACTAGCGATAGAGCCAAACAGCCCCAAATAACTCGATTGAATGCGATCACGATACGACTCATGCAATCACATCCAAAATCGGTTTACCCGCAATTGCCAAGGGGCGATTCCCACGATCGCGAACCTCGGTAGCAGGATCGATTCCCATGAGAGTGTACATCGTCGCGGCAAGATCTTCGGGCCGCACCGGGTCTCGATCTGGGTACATCCCATTTGCATCTGATGCGCCGTAGGTGTAGCCTCGTTTGACACCTCCTCCAGCAAGTAACGCTGTGTAACACTGAGGCCAGTGATCACGACTGACATTCTTGTTGATCTTTGGTGTTCTACCAAACTCGCCCGCCCATAGGACCAATGTGTCTTCGAGCAATCCTCGTTCTTCGAGATCATCCAAAAGTGCGGGCAGCGATTGATCGGTGATCGGGTGCTGATACTTGTCAACGATTTCGTACATTCGCGTATCGTCGAAGCCGTGAGTGTCCCAACCGCCCTCGTTGACTCGTCTTCCGCCGATGGAACTTGAAAAGTATACCGTCACGAACTTCACGCCCGCCTCAACCAATCGTCGCGCGAGCAAGCAGCTTTGCCCATAGGTTGTTCGCCCGTATCGATCGCGAATCGAATCAGGCTCGCTCTCAATATCGAAGGCCGCGCGGACCTTCTCGGAGGTCAACATGTTGATGGCTTTTTCGTAGTAGTCGTCAAAGCCTTGGACCTCTAGCGAGCGATCCAATAGGCCGGCTTGTTTGTCGATGAGCCTTTGAAGTTCCCGGCGGCGGAGCATCCGATCGAGCTGCAAATCGCTTGGCAAAGTCAATTCTGGCAAGCGAAAATTCTTTTCGTTAGGGCTATCCTTAAAGAAAAAGGGATCATGGCGCTTCCCTAGAAAACTCGCGTGTTGGCCCGGCGTAATCGACCCATCGGAAATCGAGTACGGATACGAAACATAGGTCGGAAGTTCGCCTTGATTGGGCGATAGCTTATCCACGATCGATCCGAATCCTGGCCAAAGATCCAGCGAATCGCGAAGACGCTGATCGTCGCTCGGTGGAGCATGTCCAGTAAGTGCGTAGTAGCCCGCCGAGTTATGATTCTTCATCGTGTGCGTCATGCTGTGAATCAACGTGACACGATCCATGCGCTTGGCCATCTCAGGAAAGTGTTCGCTGACTGGCAACCCTGGCACCGAACTTGAAATCGGCCGCAGCGGTCCGCGAATCTCTGCCGGCGCATCGGGCTTGAGGTCAAACGTATCTAGATGACTTGGTCCGCCCCATTGAAACAGAAAGATCACACGCTTAGCACGCACTGGAAGGCTTGCCGGTCCTTCTGCGGCTTGTAACAACTTGGGCATCGTAAGTCCCAACATTCCCAAGCCACCAATTCGCAACATGGCTCGACGCGAAAGATCGAACGATCGATAGTTGTTGCAAGAGAAATTGCTGCTCATATTTCTTCCGCTTTTGAACGCAAACTGTCTCGACACACTAAGGGAATGAAGTAGACAGTCTAGTTTCTAAACAGCAGCTCCTTTGAGTTCAGTAAGGCCCACAAAAAGTCTTCCAAGTTCTCTCGCTGCGGCTTACCTGACTGCTCCATTGCATTCAGTAGGTCGCTGATCTCTTGAGCGGTCGGAGCACGCGATAAAGCCGTCCAATACAGGCTCTCGACAATCGCGCTTGAATCGCTGGACTGACTGAGTAGCTGTCCAAGGCGGTTGTCGGACTGTCTAAGTCGCTCGTTCAAGCTTGATCCACCCACCAACGAAAGAGCTTGACCAAGCGTTGCTTCGTTACTTCTTTCGCACTCGCAGGCCAGCAATCTCGACGGCTTGCCGAACTGTCGCAGGAACTGATCATCGCCGCTCGCCTTGCGTCGCACGCGTTCGACTCCAGCAATATCCACAGCTCGTGTTCCCGCTGGATAGCCTTCAAAATTCGCTGGAATCCCCAAGATCTGCGACTGTGCATCCATAATCTGTTCGGCCGTAAGTCGGCGAACCACAGCACTTGCAAGAAGTCGAGGGTCGATCTGCTCAGTTGGACCAAGCTGCGCTCGATCAGGCTTTGAATCCAATTGATAGGTCCTCGAAAGCACGATCGTCCTTACCATCTGCTTTAGACTGAATCCGCTTTGAACAAATGCGTCAGCGAGTCGAGCAAACAGCTCTGGATGCGAAGCTGGATTGGTCGCTCGCAGGTCATCAATCGGCTCGACCAAGCCAACTCCCATGAGCTGATACCAGATTCGATTGACTTGAGTTTGTGCAAACATCGCGTTGTCTGGACTGGTCATCCAAGCGGCTAAGCTCTCCAAG
>CAYWNG010000582.1:0-4395 GCA_964458685.1 uncultured Pirellulaceae bacterium | reverse complement strand
AGCCGCGTTCAATCCAATCGGCCATGAGATCGATCGAACTTTCGGACTTCACTGTTGGCTGACTGGCGAGCTGACCAGCAGACTTGGTCAAGAGCGCTGGCAAGTTCGCGCCGCTTGCGAAGTTCTGTAGCTCTTTACCAACGATCGCAAAAGACTGAGGACGCTTGGTGGGATCTTTGTCCATCATGCGGTGGATCAAGTCTTCCAACTTGCTAGGAATGTCTTTGCGGAATTTTCCTAGCGCGGGAGGCTCTCGGTCCAGAGTGGCCATCAACTTCGCAGCCAACGATTCGGTGCCTGCGGTGTCCAGAGGCGGGCGACCAGTCAGTAGAAAGTACAGCGTGCATCCCAAGCTGTAGATGTCTGCTAGATGGCTGACTCGACGTGGGTCCGAAGCTTGTTCAGGAGCCATATAGTCGATCGTTCCCATGACTTGTCCGGTCGCAGTCATCGTGTGTCCATGATGTTGCGTTCTTGCGAGCCCCAGATCCAGGATTCGAACTTCGCCGCCGCGGTCCAGCATAATATTGGATGGCTTGATGTCGCGGTGTACGATGCCTTTCGAGCTAATGAACTGTAGAGCAGCGGCGGCCTGCGCGCCGATCTCGCAAGCCTCGGCAACTCGCAATCCAATCGAATCTCGCGTGAGCCTCTGATACTCGTGTACGATCGAAGTTAGATCTAAGCCATCGACAAAGTCGGTCACTAGAAAGACTTGACTACCGACGGTACCTCCATCGGTGGCCCGAACAATTCCTGGATGAATCAAATGCGCAGCGACTTGCGCCTCGCGACGAAATCGCTCGACTGCCTGAGCGTCACCGGCTTGGATGTCGTTGAGGAACTTCACGGCTACGGCTCGCTCCAGCCAACGGTGAACAGCTAAGTAGACTAAGCCGTTTCCGCCGGCTCCTAGCAGCTTTCCAATCTGATACTCGCCAAGAGAACGCCCTTCCCAGGAGACTCGTTGCGAGTTCTGCACGGCGGCTTGGCGCGAGTTCGCGGGGGCTGCCGACAGTTGTTGAATAGCCGATGGTTGACTGGCTAGTTGAGCAACCAGTTGTTGCGAGGCTGGTTGTTGAGCGGCTGGTTGTTGAACGGCTTGGCGACTGACAGGAAGCGCTGCTGAGGATTGCTGAACTACTGGAACGGTATCCGAGCCACTGGTTGAGTCCCCGTGATTGCTAACGGTCTTCGGCGCGGCAACTGCGTGGGATTGCGAAAGCGGAAAAGGCAATGGTAGTGGCGTTTGCGTTGGCAACGTATTGCGTGGATTCAAGTTGCTGCCAGCAGGAAGAGTCGGTTGGTCGCTCATCGTCAGTTTACCAGTACCTTAGAACTACTTTGATTCGAGAATTAGGATTAGCCCATGACTCGATTGCGACCAGCTCGCTTTGCTTCGTACAGATATGTGTCGGCTTGCGTCATCAATTCGTCGATGGACCCGAGCGATTCGATAGCGGGAGCGCAAACACCTGCCGATACCGAGACGTCCAATGGGCCGCTGGTTAGGAGGAACGGCGTCGAGCAGACTGCGAGCCTGCATCGTTCGGCAACTTGCCTTGCGTGTTCGAGATCGGCTTCAACCATGACCACAGCAAACTCTTCGCCACCAAAGCGAGCCAAGATTTCATCTTCTCGCAACTCAGCTTGCAACCGTCGAGCCAATTCTTTCAGTACTTCATCGCCGATCAAATGCCCGAGAGTGTCATTAATCTTTTTGAAGTGGTCCACATCCATCAGCAACACAGCAATAGGTCGGTGATAACGCTTGCATCGCGATACTTCACGTTGCAACGATTCGAGAAGATAGCGCTTGTTGTGAACTCCAGTAAGTCCATCGCGAGTCATCATGCTGTAGACGGTCTCGTGATACTGAGCTTCAAAATCGGTGTTGGCCAGAAACTTGAAGATGCGAGCCCCCAACTGCACTCGGTCGCCTGACTTGAGCAGTGTGGAAGTCACTCGTTGTTCATTGACTAACACGCCATTAGTGCTATTGCGATCCACAACGACGTAGCCATCCGGCGTCCGCACAATTTCTGCGTGAACGCGAGACACGGAATCTTCTTCGATGTGAATATCGCATTCACTCGATCGTCCAAGCGTTGTCGTGCTTTCAACCAGCTCCATAGGACCACGGTCAAGTTCCAGCGGATGAAGCTGAACCAACCATCGCCGACCATTGTCTTCTGAGTTCTGTACGTTGGCTTGATAGTTGAGCGTTGCAGCAGCGGAGGTTGTAAGCATGTTGAGTGTCATCGTCCAAAAGCAATTTTGAGAGACTCTTTCAAGCTGCCACGAACGATCCCGTACGGTTTGGCGCGGTTAGGCCAAGGCGAGGCTCAGAGTAGCAGTTTCCGAACTATGGGATTTTGAACGGGAATCGGTTGCCGAAACGAGATGCAAGGCGATGGTTGCTACTCAATCGCTTGTGGATACTAACGAATCTAACGGTTGTGCCGCTTGGACAATGAATTGACTGAAATGCCATTCGGACTCTGTTTCTTAGGCTCTTTTTGTTGGCCTCTGTTTCTTGGCCTTAGTCACGAAGTTGTGTCAGTTGTGACGAATCACTGCACGCGACGTTAAGCTCAACGACGCGCGAGATGCGGCTAGTTTGGAACGATCTACGCGCCATGGGATCGAAAAAGGGTTGCGATGCGCAAGTTCGGCTTCAATCTGTGGTTCGCTGAACGAGCGTTTTTCACAAGGCAAAGTTCGGAAAATGGTGGTTTTCACAACAGCCGATTTCTAAATTGATCTCTCAATGTGTGGCGAGTTGACGCTATCATGGTTTGCCATGATATTTCCCATTGTCGATGCACGACAACAGGTAATACGCTGGTATTAATGGCATTGGAATTCATTCCAGTTCAACCACTTGAATCCACTCAAATTGAGTGGGGCATGCTGGATCGAGTCCACAGTCCAATTCGGTAGTCAAAATCAGTGCAGGGCTTCCCCCGCACTCCTGCTTCAACAGTTGTAACTCTAGTCCGCTTCTGAACGAATCAATTCCATGGCAGACAACAAATCAAAGGCGCACGGCGCGGATGTAGTTGAGACCTTTTCTTACGATGACGGCATTGTCCGATTGTTTGTGTCGGCAACGATCCTTTGGGGTGTGGTAGGAACTCTGGCCGGCCTATTCGTCGCCATTCTGCTAGTACAACCCTATCTGTTCGATGGATTGCAATGGATCAGCTTTGGACGTCTGCGACCGCTGCACACCAATGCGGCAATTTTCGCGTTTGCTGGTAACGCCGTCTTCGCAGCCGTTTACTACAGCACTCAGCGGTTATGTAAGACGCGGATGTGGAGTGACACACTCAGCCGCCTTCACTTCTGGGGTTGGCAGTTGATAATCGTCGCCGCAGCCGTGACGCTGCCTTTAGGAATCACTCAGAGTAAAGAGTATGCTGAGCTGGAATGGCCCATCGACATCGCCATCGCGGTAGTTTGGCTGTTCATCTTTGGCGGCAACTTTTTGATGACGCTGCTGAACCGTCGCGAGCGTCACATGTACGTCGCACTTTGGTTCTACATCGCTACGATCGTCACAGTCGCTCTGCTGCACGTGTTCAACAACTTAGTATTGCCTTGGGGGTTATTCGACAGCTACTCGGTCTATGCGGGTGTTCAAGATGCGTTCATGCAATGGTGGTATGGTCACAACGCAGTTGCGTTCTTCTTGACAACACCTTTCCTTGGTCTGATGTACTACTTCCTGCCCAAGGCTGCCGAGCGTCCGGTGTTCAGTTACAAGCTGAGCATTATTCACTTCTGGTCGCTGGTTTTCATCTACATTTGGGCGGGACCTCACCACTTGCATTACACTGCACTTCCGGAGTGGGCTAGCACGCTAGGAATGTTGTTCAGCGTGATGTTGTGGATGCCAAGTTGGGGCGGGATGATCAACGGCTTGTTAACGCTGCGAGGAGCTTGGCACAAAGTTGCCGCCGATCCTATTCTGAAGTTCTACGTCGTGGGCATCACGTTCTACGGCATGTCGACATTCGAAGGCCCACTGCTTTCAGTCAAGAGCGTTAATGCGCTCAGCCACTATACCGACTGGACGATCGCTCACGTACACTCGGGAGCTCTTGGTTGGAACGGATTCATGGCCTTCGGCATGATCTACTGGTTGCTGCCCCGGATTTTCCAAACGAAGTTGCACAGTACCAAGCTGATGGAGTTGCACTTTTGGATTGGAACGATCGGAATTCTCCTGTACATCATCCCGATTTACGCTGCGGGCTTGATGCAAGGTTTGATGTGGCGATCGATTGATCCGACGACTGGACAACTGATGTACGAGTTCGTGGAAACGACTCAGAAGATCGTTGTGCTCTGGTGGATTCGCGTTCTAGGCGGCGGCTTGTATGTCTTTGG
>CAYWNG010000581.1:0-4411 GCA_964458685.1 uncultured Pirellulaceae bacterium | reverse complement strand
CATTCTCGGTCCCCAAAGCAAAAACAGGACCGCCGCTCCGATGCCTTCACATATGAAAGTGAATTTCAAAATGTCCAGAATCATCTTCTTGGCTGGAACATCTGCGACGCTGTAATGCGAACCAGCAATCGCTTGCTCGGCACGCAAAGACGGTCGACCACCGAGGGCTGTGATGATCAAACTCGCAAAGGTCAGCACGCCAACGCCACCGAGCTGAATCAACAGTAGGATGTAAGCTTGTCCCCAACCTGTAAAGAAGGTCTGCGTATCGACAACAATCAAACCCGTCACGCAGATCGCGCTTGTGGCGGTGAACAGCGCGTCGGTCCAACTGAGCGGATCGGCTTGGTAGAGTCCTGGAAGAAGCTTGAACCCCAAGGTGCCCAATACGATCAATCCGACGAAAGATAGAACGAATTGTTCTGCAGAGGACAGTTCAGAGAATCGACGCTTCCGCGAGCCGCTTGGCAGATCCCATCGCCTGCGACCAGGTGATGGGTTGGGTTTCGCTTGCACCATGGGTGATTTGATAAACCGGACAGCTAGAGTCGATCATGCTTGAATAAGCCGATCGCATTCGCTCGCCGAGCAACACAATCGCAAAGGAACGTGCTGCTGCCTAGAGCCGAAAGCTAGCTTCAGAAGGGCGTTATCTTCTACGATCCAGCTCGCTGCGCCTACTACAGTTTACGAAGTAGTCAGGTTGGTTTGTGTTTATGAAGCAGCCGACCGCCCCGCCAGAGGTGGGTCAGGCCCAAGATGCAGGCAGAGAACTTCCTGCTGATTATGTTGCCAGCGGAATTCGAAAATGCCGTGTCTTCCGTGCATTCCGTGTCCAATACCCACATCCCGATGATTGGAGACGGAAGCTCACATCGTCGCCTTTCGCTCCCACGAAAGTAGCGCGCTCCCGCGAAAAAAGCGTCTTCTAGCTAGTTGCGATGCTATAGTCGACTTTGCCGCAACGGCGCGGAGCCGTTACCGGCGCGGAATCACCAAGGCCGCAAAGCCTTGTGAATCCAGCCTAGATTACGCCACCGTGGACTCGGTAGGGAGTCATGTGACTAGGCTGATCGATTTGCCAAAAGCGTTCCCATTCCTGCAGCAACAAGCGAAGGTCTTCAGAGGTGTTGACCAACTGCTCGGCGCGGCGGCTTTTATTGGCGGAATACATAGGGAGAATGCAACCCGTTGAAGCGAGGCTACCCAAAAGTAATGCAGCACAAAGCCAGCGTCGCATGTTGTTCCTCCATGAACAATCGAATGTTTTGAACTCGCCTAGTTTTCTTGTTGGTCAGTTTGAAGATTGGCGGAATCTTCTAAGTCGTCTTCCAATTCGTCACATTCTGCTTTCGAGTCGTAAGCGCGGGCACGCTTAGCGGCTACCTCATCCAGCTCCTGCAACCTCTGTTCAAGCTCTTTTCCGCCTCGAAACGATATCACGAACTTTTCGGGAATCGTCACCATCAGCCCCGATCGAGGATTTCTCGCAACCCTCTCTCGACGACACTTCACCTGAAACACTCCAAAGTTGCGAATCTCCAATCTCCCCTCCTTCAGCATCGCCTGAGCAATGGCTTCCAGAGTGTGTTCGAAGATTTCAGCAATCTGAGTTTGAGGTTTTCCGGTAGCGTCGGAAATCGCTTTGACGATCTCTTTTTTGGTCACTTGACAAAGCTCCTCGGGCCGGATAGTAAACGCTGTAAGTCGTTGACTTACAACACTTTAGACCGGCGAAGTTTATTGCTCGGTGACTCGATCGTCAAGGTCTCGGCCCACCTCAGGCCCCAGGGGCTGTGCGGTGAGTTCTCAACCTAGTTCCATGGAATCGACTTCCCAGCCGGTAAACTTTACGAATTCCGATCTTTCCGCAAATTCGGTGGAATCAGTTCATGTCAGGAAAAGATTTAGCCTCTCAAAATCGACCAACTTTTGCCGTCCTGGGGGTTGGGGCAGTTGGCGGGCTTTACGGAGGATTGCTTGCAAAGGCGGGCTACGATGTCCACTTTCTGGCTCGCAGCGATTTCCACCATCTGCAGTCTCATGGTTTGCAAGTCGACACGCCACTAGGGGATTTTCAACTGAGACCTCAGGTCTATGAGGAGGTCGCTCACATGCCACAGGTCGACTATGTAGTGGTCTCCTGGAAAACCACAGCCAATCGCGATCTCGGTCCGCTGCTGGCTCACTTCGCCCCATCGAAACCAATCGTCTTGATGCTTCAAAACGGACTGAACATTGAACAGGCTGCCGCGGACATTGTTGGCGAAGCTTCTGTGCTTGGCGGCTGTTGCTTTCTCTGCTCGAACAAAGTCGGTCCAGGACACATCAAGCATCTGGACTACGGACGCATTGCCATTGGAGCCTTCGATCGAACCCAAGAAGGTCAGTCCACCGACGCCATGAAGATCGTCGGTGCCGCGTTGAGCGATGCGGGTATTGAAATCCAGTTGGCACCAAGCTTAGCCGAGATTCGCTGGAAGAAGCTGGCTTGGAACATTCCCTTCAATGGTCTGTCCGTCGTTCTTTCTGCTGATACTTCGGCCATCATGAACAACCCGGCGGCCAGTCAGCTTGCTGAAGAATTGATGGTCGAAGTTGCGGCGAGTGCTCAGGCTTGTGGAGTCACCGTGGGGCGTGAGCACATCGACAAGATGTTGAACGATACTCGCAAGATGGTACCGTACGCGAGCAGCATGCTTTTGGACTTTCAAGCCGGAAGACCGATAGAGATCGAAGCCATCTTTGGGAACCCCATCCGCGCCGCGAAGGCCAGCGGCTATACACCAGCCAGAATCGAGATGCTCTATCGCCAACTCAGCTTCCTCGACTCCCGCGCCCGCCCTTCATAACCCGCTGCGTAGCCTCTCGTTCCCAGGCTCTGCATTAACCCCTCGTTCCCAGGCTCTGCCTGGGAACGCCCTGTCTTCAAGGCTCCTCTTCCCTCTTCCCTCTTCCTCAAGCCTCAAGCCTCAAGCCTGCTCCCTACACCAACAACAAAATCAACGCTCCTCTCGCCGTCCAAGCAACCGTTCTCAACCAATTCGATCGCACCAATCGCTGATGAGAGCTTGCGTTAAAGCCAGTGGAAAGCTGACGATGACAGGGGATTTGGATGAATGCTGTGGATAGCCAGATAACGGCCAGCAATCCCATGCTAACCCAAAGAATCGTCGAGGAACGGCCGTCGGCAGCGGTCAAGGCCAATAACACGCCCGAGACGAGTTCAACCAGCATGCCTGGGCCAACGACCCATGTCGTCAATCGCTGGTGATGATCTTCGTATTCGACGAACTTATCCTCGCCGACCGCTGCGAAAAGCGGATAATGAACGACTTGAACGAACCAAATCAGTCCAACCATGTAGAAGGTCGAAGCCAAATGCAGAGGCCAAGCAATCTGTAATAACTGGTCAATCATGAAGCCGCTCTGTAAGCTCAATTACACTTCTCGCACATTACGATTGCTCTGGTTTAGATTTTCCGGCCGCATCTTTCAGAATCAGGAAGAACGGAATCCACCACAGCAAGTCGTTGGTTAGAATCGTTGCACCGAAGGCAAGTGGAAACGTCCCCTTGGCGAGTGAAAAAGCAAAGCCAATGGGGCCGAAGATCTTTCCGAGCATGCCCACCAATACGATAGGCCAATGTCGACGCGAGTCATAAGCGGCGATAATGTAGCCGAAACCGTAGACTCCTACGATCATCCCCACACACTGCCAGATCTCCGGGTAGTTCAGTCGCTCGGCCCCCGTCAGATCGAAAAGCAGATTAGGCATCGCGATCGTTATGGCTCCCCAAACCAGGTTGTAGATCCCTGCCGCCCAAAGCCAAGGGTAGACCCACTTCGGCTGATCCGGATTGACTGTTGGACTTTTCACTGAGATTCTCACCTTTGAATACTGGACTGCTCACAACACAATACGCTGATGCATAAACTGCAACCGGTCGCCAGTCGCAGGGATAACCGCAAGCCGCAGTTGATCATGCGCAGGCGTTAGTTTTGATGTTGACTGTTAGGTTTTAGGGGCGAAGCCCCGTCCGTTTACCTAGCCCAGCCTGAAGGGCTGGGTTTCAATACCTATGATAAAGGTAGTGCCAACACCCCGACGGTTTGCAACGCAAACCGTCGGGGTGTTGGCACTAAACGTATTCATACTCAGTCACCAGCCCGATGGGCCCGATGCGATGGGCTGGGCTAGGTAAATTGCTGGGCCTTCGGCCCGAACCCCCACAAGCACCTCAACCTCAAAACCAACACATCGAGCAATGAAAATCCCTTCCTATCAGCGCTATTCAACCAAGAAAATTAAGGTTAGAATTTTGGCTCGCCAATCGGATTATTCAGGGAAAATCGCCCTGCAACTCTCCGATTTTTCCGGAATCTGTTCCGAAAAAGCGGCTGGCAAAAC
>CAYWNG010000580.1:0-4429 GCA_964458685.1 uncultured Pirellulaceae bacterium | reverse complement strand
TCCCTCTTCGTTGAAGACAGGGAGAGCTGCCAGCCACTTGGTCATTTTTCTTATCCTTACGTAATCTTTTTGAAATCCAGGTGAACCGCCGCCAACGTGCCTGCTGAGTCCACATTCTAGGCGAGGCTTGTAGTGCGTCAACGAAAAGCTGGTTGACGTCGCCCATTTTCTAGTACATGTGGAAGTCCTTGACGGGATCGCTCTCCAATTCGCTTGCCCAACAATCCAGCTCGCTAAAATGTTGGCTGATTCGCCTCGCAAGCTCGACCATCGCAAATTGCTCGCTGCTGAAGTGCCCCACAAGAACCATCGAAAGGCCGGCGGCTTGAGCTTCTAGACAGTTGTGAAACGTCGCTTCGCCAGTCAGAAATAGGTCGCAACCCGCTCTAACGGCAGTGGAAAGTAGACTTGCACCACTTCCGCAAGCGATCGCTACTCGCGAGAAGGGTTTCCCTTGCTCGACACCCCGCAATCGACAGTTGGGAAGCACTGTTCGAAGCAGCTTACAAAATATCGGGATCGTTAACGGTTGCTCAAGCTCTCCGTATCTTCCCGCTCCCAAATTCTCTAGGCCCGCGATGTTGCTCGGCACCAGCGGCCTACAGTTCTTGAGCGACAATCTTTGCGCAATCATCGCGTTTATCCCAAGCTCGGCCGAATCCCATGCGGTGTGCGGCGAATAGACCGAGATGCGATGACTGGCCAGCTTCCAAAGCAAGTTGCCAGTCGGATCGTCCGTGGTGATTTTGGCCAGCGGCTTGAATGGCATGGGATGATGCGAGATTACCAAGTCGGCTTGGCGATCGATGGCCTCCTGCACGCTCGGCGGTGTCAAAGTCAAACAAGTCTGCACTCGCTTGACTTCGCAACTTCGATCGCCCAAGAGCAGTCCCGTATTGTCCCAAGACTCGCTGAGCGCCAGAGGGGCTTGCGAATTCATCCAGTCGACAATTTGCGCAACGGCTATCATCCGTGAGCGATCTACTTTTCGTTAGAGCTCAGAAGCTCGTGGTAACTTGCGTGGATAAGGTGGATCCTCGGGCTCTGGAACCGGTTGCATGTACTGCTGAACATACTGCAATCGTTCAGTCTCAGTCGCATAAAAGCGCAACCAGTTTTCGGTGTCGGCTTCGTCCAAGCAACGCCAGCACAAGTAATTGCCGGGCAGGTCGATTTTCTTTTCACATGCGGGCAGGATGTCGCGATAGATCAGCGTGTACAGTTCACGGTCGGAAAGATGATCGGTCATCTCGAGTACGACTCGGACCGAAAACAATCGATCGATCGTGTCGTCTAGAAGATTCCGCAGCAGGTCTTCATCAAGCTGATGCGGCGCAGGTAGTTTCAGTGCAGGCAGAAACCACTGAGCAATCGGTAGAGCCGGTGCACGCTCCCAAGCCAGCATCGACTCAAGAAAACAGTTCTCTTCTTTCAGATTCATCTGTCGAAAGTGAACCAGCGAAACCGATTCATCGATGTACGGTTCCAACTCATCCCGCAGCCGCGCATTTCGCAGCAGTAGTTCCACTTCGTCAATTGCGTGTGTCATAGAACTTAAGGTTGTTAAAAGGGGTTCAATCGTTACAACTGTCGCGGAATCGCCCGGTACCGATTCGAACATCGTGATGCTCGAATCATTGTGTGGTTGTCAAATCAAGGTGCGGGATCAACGTATCAGGCGGTGACTCAACTACAGTTTTTTGAGTGGCAGGACATTGGCGTCGACGCGACTCGTTTCCATCCTTCGCAGGCAGGCAGCTTGAGGCAAGTGCGATTTGCAGATCGCATCCTGCCAACTCTCCAAGCCCACGTTTACACGTTCGACTTTATCGAGATCTGAAACCAACTCAATAATTGACTTCAATAAATCGGGGAACTATCGAGAAACTTGGGATCAGCCTGCCGTCAGAAATGGTACGACCCACAAGATTTGTAGCGAAATGCCATCAAATATCGAAGCGTTGGACTCGATAATTCTCAGAATCCAGCACGTGCATCCGACGCTTGGAATCCAGGGCCAGTCCCCAGGGATGTAACAATTGTCCGGGCGCTTTTCCGTACCCGCCCCAGATTTCCAGCGACTTTCCTTCGCGAGTGAATCGCTGAATGCGGTGATTGGCGTATTCGCAGACCAAAAGCGTGCCATCTTGATCAAAGACTAGGCCGTAGGGAGTCTGCAATTGGCCCACTTGATCACCTGATTCACCCCACATCATGACCAACTTGGGCGCAGCGGGAGTCATGTCATAAACTTGGATGCGGTGGTTGCAAGCATCCGCGATCCACAGCAGACCTTCCGAGTCCAATTCCAAACCCTGCGGCCTGGAGAACTGGCCGACCTCGCGCCCCTGCGAGCCAAACATGCGCACAAACTTTCCGTCCGGATCGAACTCTTGAATTCGATCGACTTGGCCGTATTGACCTACGATATAGAAGCCGCGTTTGTCTTGAACCACATCCGTGACAAAATGGAACTGCCCCGGCTCGTCACCGAATTCGCCACCAATAGTTCGCGACTCGACCATTTCGCCTTGAGGCGTGTAGAAGAGGACTCGAAAATAGTGCGTGTCGGCAACCATCAGAAGGTTGTCGTTGGACCAACCTAAGCCGACTGGTTTGCCTTGATCAATCTTAGGTGTCGCCCATCCGCGGAGGAAATTTCCGTCGACGTCGAAAACCTGCACTCGACCCATCTTGTCGACGATGTAAAGTTCATCTTCTGGCGAGATGGTGATGGCACGAGCTTTTTGAAAACGCCCTTCGGAAAATCCCATTCGGCCCCATACTGTGCTGGGCGTTTTTTGCCCGGAGTTCTGAGGAACACACCCCAGCGACATGGATGCCAGCAGCGATGCGGAAACACCGGCAAGTAACGTCCTCCGACTCATTTGATTTCGAGCCGATTCACGGTTTGGCGTAGGGTGATTCAAGACTCAGTTTGCCTTGGGATTGTATTGGTTCTGTTTCGAACGGGGAGTTTCCATTATATTACGTTTCTGAGCAGGTGTGGATGACTTCTCAAGGACCAATTCGAATCTTCAATTGAATTTGCCAGCCATCGACATCCTTTTCGTGAGTAAGGGAAGCGGCAGAGATCAGCCTTGGGTCGATAACACTTTCGATCACACTTTCGACCGCATTTTCGACTAGAACCATTAGCAATTAGGCAATTCAATGCCCAGCACACTCGATTGGAAAAGCAGCGAAGACACACGAGATATCGTGCATCTTGTGGTACAGGCATTGGTTGAGGGACGGCGCGTAGCTTTACCAGTCGAAAACGCATACCACGCTGTCTACAGCGGCCTAAACTCCGACTCTGTCGATCACATCCAGAAGCTCAGAGAGGACAAGCGAGCGTCGCAGTGTTGCTTGTTGCTAAGGTCAAGCCAAGAGCTGCTGGATTATGTCCCCGACCTGTCGCTTGTCGCCAGCCGCATCGCTGCCCGCGGGTGGCCAGGACCACTGATTCTCGATTTGCCAGTATCGGTTGAGAGAAGCTTGCTTGGTCGACTGCCTCAGGAGGTTCAAGACTTGGTCGTTCGCGATGGTCGCGTTGCGTTTCGAGTCGCTGCACATGACACGGTCCGTCAAGCTCTAAGGCTAATGCCGGGGCCGCTGTTGGCTTTACAGTTATCGCATAAAGAATCGCCAGTTCTAACGATCGATGGGATCGATCATTCATCAGGTTTTGCCATCGTCGTCGACGACGGACAGACTCAGTTTTCAGATTTTGCAACGACAGTCCGCGTCGATGGGAATCGTTGTGAGATCACTCACAGCGGTGCCTACCCAAACGAACAACTCACTCGAGCAGCTCAGTATGTCATGCTGATCGTTTGCACTGGCAACACTTGCAGAAGCCCCATGGCTGAAGCGATGATGCGCGAGAAGTTCGTAAAGCGATTCGGCGGCGAGAAGGCTGCCGCGGAAAGAGTCTATGTGGCCAGCGCTGGACTGAACGCATTTCCAGGCGGTCCAGCATCGATCGAAGCTCAGGCCACCATGGCCGCGCGCGGATTGACGTTGGTCGAACACCAAAGCCGCTCCGTTACGACTCACGGACTCAGCAATGCCGACATGATTTTGACGATGACTCGCTCTCACCGTAACGCCATCCTCGATCAAATGCCTGAGATCGAATCCAAAGTCAAAACGGTCAGCGGTGCCAACTCCGATGTCTCGGACCCATTCGGCGGCCCTCAATCGGTCTATGCAGCTTGCGCGGACCAGATCGATGGCTACCTCGAACAATGGATCGACCGGCTTGATGACAAGCTCTTCCCAGAGTGGCAGCGGTAAGAACTAGCAGTCGGGTCTCGTGCTAGTGCTAGTGCTAGTGCTAGTGTTCGTGCTCGTGCTCGTGCTCGTGCTCGTGCTCGTGCTCGTGCTCGTGCTAGAATCCAGTCCTCAAGAAACTTAAGATCAA